>CAZWPW010000012.1:0-22450 GCA_964635525.1 uncultured Bacteroidaceae bacterium | reverse complement strand
CGCAGGTTCTCATCCCAACCGAGAAAGTGTATTCCGTGAGCAAGACAGGCAAGAAGGTAGTCAAGGAAAGAAGTTACCTTCCAGGTTATGTTCTTGTTGAGGCGGCTTTGGTCGGCGAGGTTGCGCACCATTTGCGCAATACCCCGAACGTCTTGGGCTTCTTGGGAGGTTCCGAGAACCCGACCCCGCTCCGCCAGTCTGAAGTGAACAGGATTTTAGGAACCGTGGATGAATTGCTGGAAAAGGAGAACTTGACTGTAGGTTTCAGCATTGGCGAGAACGTGAAAGTCAACGTCGGGCCTTTCGCCGGTTTTACAGGAGTTATTGAGGAGGTAAACAACGAGAAGAAGAAAGTCAAGGTCATGGTCAAAATCTTTGGGCGTAAAACCCCCTTGGAGTTAGGCTTCATGCAGGTTGAGAAGGAGTGACGGCAAGTTTCCCCTTCTTGTATAGTTCAATTAAACATTAACATTAAAACGATGGCAAAAGAAGTTGCTGGACAGATTAAATTGCAGATAAAAGGAGGCGCTGCAAACCCATCACCGCCAGTCGGGCCAGCTTTAGGCTCGAAAGGCATAAACATAATGGATTTTTGCAAGCAATTCAATGCCAGGACCCAGGACAAGGCGGGCAAGGTACTCCCTGTCATCATCACCTACTATGCTGACAAATCCTTTGACTTTGTCATTAAGACTCCTCCTGTGGCGATACAGTTGCTCGAGGCGGCAAAGATCACCAGCGGGTCGGCTGAACCGAACCGGAACAAGGTGGCGGAATTGACATGGGACCAGGTCAAAGCCATAGCTCAGGACAAAATGGTTGACTTGAATTGCTTTACACTTGAATCTGCCATGTCGATGGTTGCTGGAACAGCGCGGAGCATGGGTATTACGGTTAAAGGTGATTTCCCAGGTAACAAATAAAAACATTTCAATTATGGCTAAACTTACAAAAAACCAAAAGTTGTCCGCCTCAAAAATTGAACCGGGGAAAGTATACACGTTAGCAGAGGCGGCAGCCTTGGTCAAGGAGGTAACCTACACCAAATTCGATGCTTCTGTTGACATTGA
This sequence comes from uncultured Bacteroidaceae bacterium, assembly GCA_964635525.1. Classification (GTDB taxonomy): domain Bacteria; phylum Bacteroidota; class Bacteroidia; order Bacteroidales; family Bacteroidaceae; genus Avibacteroides. The sequence continues at coordinate 21,380 of CAZWPW010000012.1, read as the reverse complement.
CGTCCGTTTGGGCGTTGACCCGCGTAAGCAGAACCAGATGGTCAGGGGCGTAGTGACCTTGCCAAACGGTACGGGCAAGAATGTCCGCGTTTTGGTTTTGTGCACACCCGACGCTGAGGCTGCGGCGAAAGAGGCCGGCGCTGACTACGTAGGGCTTGACGAGTACATCGAAAAGATCAAAGGCGGATGGACGGATATCGACGTGATCATAACCATGCCTTCAGTGATGGGCAAGATTGGCGCGTTGGGTAAAATACTCGGTCCGCGCGGCCTTATGCCTAACCCGAAGAGCGGCACGGTGACAATGGATGTCGCAAGTGCGGTGAAGGAAGTCAAGCAAGGAAAAATTGACTTCAAGGTTGACAAGACCGGGATAGTGCATGCCTCGATAGGCAAGGTTTCATTTGAACCTCAGAAAATATACGAGAATGCCAAAGAATTCATTTCGGCGTTGGTAAAGTTGCGCCCGGCGGCAGCCAAAGGTACTTACTTGAAGAGCATAACGCTGTCGAGCACAATGAGCGTGGGCATAAAGGTAGATACTAAATCAGTTGCATCTAACTAAAGTGGGAGGATTTGTCAAATGAAGAAGGAAGAAAAAGGTTTAGTATTGGAGACCATCAGGAAAACGCTTGGTTCCTATAACAATTTCTATCTCGTCGACACTACTGCAATGAACGCCGAGGCTACCTCGAAACTCAGGAGGCAGTGTTTCAGTGCGGGCATAAAGATGATGGTTGTCAAGAACACTTTGTTCAAGAGGGTTCTTGATGAATTGGATGGGGATTTTTCGCCGCTTTATGATACGTTGAAAGGGACTACTTCCGTCATGTTTTCGGAGGTTGCCAATGCCCCGGCAAAATTGCTCAAGGAGTATGAGAAAGATCCCGTTCCAACGTTGAAAGCCGCTTATGCCGAAGAGAGTTTCTATATAGGCGCAAATCAGTTGGCTTCTTTGGTGAGCATCAAGAGCAAGAACGAGGTCATCGCAGATATTGTCGCTTTATTGCAGTCGCCTGCAAAGAACGTCATTTCGGCTCTTTCCTCTGGTGGTACTAAATTGCATGGTATTTTGCAAACACTATCCGAAAAAGAAAACTAATTCAACAAACAAGTAAATAACAATTTAATTCATAAACAAAATGGCAGATTTAAAAGCTTTTGCAGAACAATTGGTTAACTTGACAGTAAAGGAAGTCAATGAACTTGCAACCATACTCAAGGAAGAATACGGTATTGAACCAGCAGCCGCAGCTGTAGCAGTTGCCGCAGGTCCTGTGCAAGGTGCAGCAGAAGTAGAAGAAAAGACATCGTTTGATGTAGTGTTGAAAGGTGCAGGTTCAGCTAAGCTGCAAGTTGTCAAAGCCGTTAAAGAGGCTTGCGGCCTCGGGCTTAAGGAAGCAAAGGAAATGGTTGACGGAGTGCCGAGCGTGATAAAAGAAGGTTTGGCGAAGGACGAAGCAGAGTCATTGAAGAAAACATTGGAGGAAGCAGGAGCTGAAGTTGAACTTAAATAAATTAATGGCTTAGTCTAAAAATGGTTAAGAGTCCCTTCTTGGGATTCTTAACCTTTTGCGCTTATATCCAATTTATGTTCAACAAATATCCAAGTAGATGTCTTCAATCATTGAAACTCAAAGAGTTAATTTTGCAACCAGCAAAAAGCCGTTAGAATATCCAGACTTTTTGGAAGTCCAATTGAAATCTTTCAATGATTTCTTGCAGCTGGATACTCCTCCCGAAAAAAGAAAAAAGGAAGGCCTTTACAAAGTTTTTGCTGAGAATTTCCCCATAGCAGATACCCGCAATAACTTTGTATTGGAATTCTTGGATTACTATATTGATCCGCCTCGTTATTCTATAGATGAGTGCCTTGAAAGGGGTTTGACATACAGTGTTCCATTAAAGGCAAAATTAAAGCTGTATTGTACCGACCCTGACCATGAGGATTTCGCCACGGTCATTCAGGACGTGTTCCTTGGGCCTATACCCTATATGACCGAGAAGGCCACTTTCGTCATCAACGGTGCAGAGCGGGTCATAGTTTCGCAGTTGCACCGTTCGCCTGGCGTTTTCTTCGGCCAGAGTGTCCATACCAATGGGACAAAGCTTTATTCAGCGCGCATTATCCCGTTCAAAGGATCTTGGATAGAGTTCGCAACTGACATAAACAATGTGATGTACGCCTACATAGACAGGAAGAAGAAATTGCCTGTCACGACCCTTTTGCGTGCAATAGGTTTTGAGAATGACAAGAACATCCTTGAAATCTTCAACCTGGCAGAAGAAATTAAGGCGAACAAGACGAACCTCAAGAAAGCGGTAGGGCGCAAGTTGGCAGCGAGAGTACTCAAGTCATGGGTTGAGGATTTTGTTGATGAAGACACGGGGGAAGTAGTTTCCATTGAGCGCAACGAAGTGCTGATAGACCGTGAGACCACGCTGGAGCAGGAACACATAAAGGAAATCATTGATTCCGGTGTCTCAACTATATTAGTGCACAAGGAGGATGTCTCAATGTCAGATTACTCCATAATATATAATACCCTGCAAAAGGATCCGAGCAACTCTGAAAAGGAGGCAGTACTATATATTTACAGGCAACTACGCAATGCCGACCCCGCAGATGACGCTTCGGCGCGGGAAGTCATCAACAGCCTGTTCTTCTCGGAAAAAAGATATGACCTTGGCGATGTTGGCCGTTACAGGATCAACAAGAAGTTGAACCTTGACACCGACATGGATGTCCGCGTGCTCACCAAAGAGGATATAATAAAGATCATCAAACATCTGATAGAGTTGATAAACTCCAAAGCAGATGTTGACGATATTGACCATCTGAGTAACAGACGTGTGCGTACAGTAGGCGAGCAATTGTCAAACCAGTTTGCCATTGGTCTGGCGCGCATGTCAAGGACGATACGTGAGAGGATGAACGTCCGCGACAATGAAGTCTTTACCCCAATAGACCTGATTAATGCAAAGACGATTTCCTCTGTAATTAATTCATTCTTCGGGACAAACGCTCTTTCACAGTTCATGGACCAGACGAACCCCTTGGCTGAGATAACCCACAAGCGGCGCATGTCGGCATTGGGTCCCGGGGGCTTGTCGCGTGACAGGGCCGGCTTTGAAGTACGCGACGTTCATTACACGCACTATGGCCGTCTTTGCCCGATTGAAACGCCTGAAGGCCCGAACATCGGTTTGATATCCTCCCTTTGTGTTTATGCCAAGATTAATGAACTCGGTTTCATTGAAACGCCTTACAGGAAAGTGTCCGGCGGCAAGGTTGACTTGTCGGATAAAGGGGTAGTTTATTTGACAGCCGAGGAAGAGGAAAACAAAGTCATTGCGCAAGGAAACGCGCCTTTGAACGAGAATGGTACGTTCATAAGGGACAAGGTGAAGTCACGAAAGGATGCCGATTTCCCGGTTGTTGTTCCCTCTGAAGTCAATTTGATGGACGTAGCGCCGCAGCAAATAGCATCAATAGCGGCTTGTTTGATACCTTTCCTTGAGCATGACGACGCTAACCGTGCCCTGATGGGTTCGAACATGATGCGCCAAGCTGTTCCATTGTTGCGTCCTGAGTCGCCAATTGTAGGCACAGGCATCGAGAAACAACTTGTCCGCGATTCCAGGACACAAATCATTGCCGAAGGCGATGGCGTAGTAGAGTTTGTCGACGCATCGAAGATAAGAATCAAATATGACAGGACCGAGGAAGAGGATTTCGTTAGCATTGACAGCCCGGTCAAAGAGTATGTCATACCCAAGTTCAGGAAAACAAACCAGAACATGACCATTGACCTGCATCCCACATGCGACAAAGGACAAAGGGTTAAGGCGGGTGACATATTGACTGAAGGTTATTCCACGCACGAAGGTGAGTTGGCTCTCGGCAAGAACCTGCTTGTGGCATTCATGCCATGGAAAGGCTACAACTACGAGGATGCCATAGTGCTGAACGAAAACGTAGTACGCGATGATTTGCTGACATCAGTCCATGTTGAAGAATATTCCTTGGAAGTCAGGGAAACAAAGCGCGGAATGGAAGAATTGACTGCCGACATTCCAAATGTGAGCGAAGAGGCAACAAAGGATCTCGACGAGCACGGGATAGTAAGGATTGGCGCAATGATCCAGCCGGGCGACATAATGATAGGCAAGATAACGCCGAAGGGCGAATCAGATCCAACCCCGGAGGAAAAACTCCTCCGTGCAATTTTTGGCGACAAGGCCGGCGATGTAAAAGACGCTTCGTTAAAAGCATCGCCATCGCTCAAAGGCGTTGTCATAGACAAACGCCTTTTCTCGCGTGTGGTCAAGACAAGAAGCGAGAAGATGGCTGACAAAGCCATATTGCCAAAGATGGACGAAGAATTCGAAGAAAAGGTTGCAAAACTCAAATCCCTTTTGATAAACAAATTGCTTGTTCTTACGAAAGGTTTGAAGTCAGTAGGGGTGAAAGACTATCTTGGCGCTGACGTGATTCCGGTGGGAAGTGAATTCACGGCTGTCAATTTAAGCAACCTTGATTTCATGTCAATGCAATTGAGCGGTTGGACGCCAGATGACCACAAGAATGACCTTATTCGTACTTTGATAATGAATTACATAAAAAAATACAAGGAGTACGATGCTGAACTCAAGCGTAAGAAGTTTGCTTATACCATAGGTGACGAACTGCCATCGGGCATAATGCAAATAGCAAAGGTTTACGTGGCAAAGAAGCGCAAGATAGGAGTAGGCGACAAAATGGCCGGACGCCATGGAAACAAAGGTATCGTTTCTCGGGTAGTACGGCAAGAAGACATGCCATTCCTAGCTGACGGTACGCCTGTTGACATTTGCCTTAACCCGTTGGGCGTTCCCTCACGTATGAACTTGGGCCAGATCTTTGAGACAGTCCTTGGTTGGGCAGGCCAGAAATTAGGTGTCAAGTTCGCCACTCCCATTTTTGACGGGGCAACACTTGACGACATAACCAAGTGGACTGACAAGGCGGGTTTGCCAAAGTTCGGGAAAACATACCTCTATGACGGCGGAACAGGTGAACGTTTTGACCAGCCGGCAACCGTCGGAGTCATATACATGCTGAAATTAGGCCACATGGTCGAGGACAAGATGCATGCCCGTTCAATAGGCCCGTATTCGTTGATAACGCAGCAGCCATTGGGCGGTAAAGCCCAATTCGGAGGCCAGCGCTTCGGTGAAATGGAGGTTTGGGCATTGGAAGCATTTGGCGCGTCGCATATCCTTCAGGAAATACTGACAATAAAGTCTGACGATGTAGTAGGCCGCTCCAAGGCTTACGAGGCAATTGTCAAGGGCGAGCCTATGCCGCAAGCTGCAATCCCCGAGTCTTTGAATGTGCTATTGCATGAACTGAGAGGTTTGTGCTTGAGCATTCGTCTCGAGTAATTAGTTTGAGGAACCAGAATGGTAGCAACATCTGGTTCCCTTTTGCCCGGTATAAATCAAGCAAACTCTTTATATAATTAAAGATATGGCATTTAGAAAAGAAACTAAGATAAAGAGCAATTTCTCTAAAATATCCATCGGTTTGGCATCGCCTGAAGAGATTCTTGAGAACTCGAGCGGCGAAGTTCTTAAACCTGAAACGATAAACTACAGGACTTACAAGCCGGAGCGAGACGGATTGTTCTGTGAGCGCATCTTCGGGCCGGTAAAGGACTACGAGTGCCATTGCGGCAAGTACAAGCGTATCCGCTACAAAGGCATCGTTTGTGACAGGTGCGGCGTTGAAGTGACCGAGAAGAAAGTCAGGCGTGAACGCATGGGGCATATTCAGCTTGTTGTCCCGGTGGCGCACATCTGGTATTTCCGTTCACTGCCTAACAAAATAGGTTATTTGCTGGGGCTTCCGACAAAGAAATTGGATGCAGTTATTTATTATGAACGTTACATAGTCATACAAGCTGGCATAAAGGCTGCCGATGGGATAAACGAGTATGACATGATGACTGAGGAAGAATACCTTAACATAATAGATACTCTTCCAAAAGAAAACCAATACCTTGATGACAGCGACCCTAATAAGTTCATAGCTAAAATGGGAGCTGAAGCAGTCCATGACTTGCTTGCACGCATTGACCTTGATGCCTTGTCATACGACCTGCGCAACAAAGCAAATAGCGATACTTCACAGCAACGCAAGAGTGAGGCCTTGAAACGCCTGCAAGTCGTTGAGTCGTTCAGAGCCTCAAAAGGCAGGAACAAGCCTGAATGGATGATAGTAAAAATCGTTCCGGTCATCCCACCCGAATTACGCCCACTGGTGCCGCTAGATGGAGGTCGCTTTGCAACGTCAGACCTCAATGACCTTTACCGCCGCGTGATTATAAGGAACAACCGCCTCAAGAGGTTGATAGAAATAAAAGCTCCCGAAGTCATCTTGCGCAATGAGAAACGCATGCTTCAAGAAGCCGTTGACTCGTTGTTTGACAATTCGCGCAAGTCGAGCGCGGTGAAGACAGATGCCAACAGACCGTTGAAATCGTTGTCCGACAGTTTGAAAGGCAAGCAAGGGCGTTTCCGCCAGAACTTGCTGGGAAAACGTGTCGACTATTCGGCGCGTTCAGTGATTGTCGTCGGCCCTGAGCTGAAGATGGGCGAGTGCGGTCTGCCAAAAGACATGGCAGCCGAGCTTTACAAGCCGTTCATCATTCGCAAATTGATAGAGCGCGGCATTGTCAAAACAGTAAAATCAGCGAAAAAGATAGTCGACAGGAAGGAATCAGTCATTTGGGATATCCTCGAATATGTCATGAAAGGGCATCCTGTATTGCTTAACCGCGCCCCAACCCTTCACCGTCTTGGAATACAAGCCTTCCAACCGAAGATGATTGAGGGCAAAGCAATCCAGTTGCACCCGTTGTCGTGTACGGCCTTCAATGCCGACTTCGATGGTGACCAAATGGCGGTGCATTTGCCATTGAGCAACGAGGCTATCCTCGAAGCACAGTTGTTGATGCTACAGTCGCACAACATCCTGAACCCTGCAAATGGTGCTCCAATCGCAGTGCCATCCCAAGACATGGTGTTGGGACTATATTACATCACGAAATTGCGCAAGGGCGCGAAAGGCGAAGGGCTGACCTTCTACGGTCCAGAAGAAGCATTGATAGCCTACAACGAGGGTAAGGTTGATATACATGCTCCAGTGAAAGTTGTCGTTAATGATGTTGACGAAGAAGGAAACATCGTCAAAGTAATGAAAGACACTTCGGTAGGACGTGTTATCGTCAACGAGATAGTTCCTGACAAGGCAGGCTACATAAACACTGTCATATCAAAGAAATCGCTGCGCGACATCATCAGCCGTGTCATTAAGGTATGCGGTATAGCAGAAGCAGCTGGTTTCTTGGACGGAATCAAGAACCTCGGTTACCACATGGCGTTCAAGGGAGGCTTGTCGTTCAACTTGGGCGACATAATCATACCCGAAGAAAAAGAGGAACTCGTTCGTAGAGGAAATGAAGAAGTCGACCAGATAGTTGCAAATTACAACATGGGCTTCATCACTGACAACGAACGCTACAATCAAGTCATCGATACATGGACGCATGTCAATTCGGACCTTTCGAACATCTTGCTGAAGACGATTTCCGAAGACGACCAAGGCTTCAATTCGGTGTACATGATGCTCGACTCGGGTGCCCGCGGCTCAAAAGAACAAATCCGCCAGCTTTGCGGCATGCGCGGTCTTATGGCGAAACCGCAAAAAGCAGGCGCCGAGGGACACCAAATCATCGAGAATCCTATCCTTTCTAACTTTAAGGAAGGCTTGTCGGTGCTTGAATACTTTATCTCAACGCACGGTGCCCGTAAGGGACTTGCTGACACGGCATTGAAAACGGCCGATGCGGGTTACCTGACGCGCCGCTTGGTAGACGTGTCGCATGATGTCATAGTTAATGAGGAAGACTGTGGTACACTGCGCGGCTTGCTTTGCACTGACTTGAAGAACAATGACGAGGTGATAGCATCATTGTACGAAAGGATTTTAGGGCGAGTATCAGTGCATGACATAATACATCCGAATACAGGCAAGTTGATTGTCGCCTCAGGTGAAGAGATAACCGAGGCAGTAGCGCAAGAAATCGCCGATTCACCAATCGAGAGCGTCGAAATACGTTCGGTATTGACCTGCGAATCGAAAAAAGGAGTCTGTGCAAAGTGCTACGGCAGGAATCTGGCCACAGGCCGGATGGTGCAAAAAGGAGAGGCCGTGGGCGTCATAGCTGCGCAATCAATTGGCGAGCCAGGAACGCAATTGACGCTGAGGACATTCCACGCCGGTGGTACAGCAGCGAACATAGCTGCCAACGCCTCGATTGTGGCAAAACACCGTTCGCGTTTGGAATTTGAAGAACTCAGGGTAGTAGCTGCAATAGATGAAACCGGAGAACCGATGAAAGTGGTTGTCGGGCGTTTGGCAGAAGTGCGTTTCATTGACATAAACACTGGCATCATTTTGTCAACTCACAACTTGCCATACGGCTCTAAACTCTATGCTTCAGATGGCGAGGTAGTCGAGGGAGGAAAGCTGATTGCAAAATGGGATCCCTTCAATGCAGTTATCATAACGGAGGTAACTGGTAAAGTAGCCTTTGAAAATGTCATCGAAGGAGTGACCTACAAAGTTGAATCCGACGAGTCGACAGGACTTCGCGAAATTATCATAATTGAGTCAAAGGACAAGTCAAAAGTTCCATCAGTTCAAGTCTTTGACGAAAGTGGCACGCTCATCAGATCATACAACCTCCCAGTAGGCGGACACGTGACAGTTGAAGAAGGCCAAGAAATAAAGGCCGGAGAAGTCATTGTCAAAATCCCACGTGCCGTCGGCAAAGCTGGTGACATCACAGGAGGTCTGCCCCGCGTCACTGAATTGTTCGAAGCCCGTAATCCGTCAAACCCAGCCATTGTCTCGGAAATCGACGGAGAAGTTACGTTTGGCAAAATAAAACGTGGCAACAGGGAAATCATAGTGACATCCAAATTGGGAGAGCAGAAAAAATATCTCGTGGCCTTGTCAAAACAGATCTTGGTGCAAGAAAACGACTATGTGCGTGCTGGCACGCCATTGTCCGATGGGGCAGTAACACCTTCTGATATACTCGCAATCAAAGGTCCTACGGCGGTACAGGAATACATAGTCAACGAAGTCCAGGATGTCTATCGTTTGCAAGGCGTGAACATCAATGACAAGCACTTTGAAATTATAGTCCGCCAGATGATGCGCAAGGTCGAGATTGTTGAACCAGGCGACACACGTTTCCTCGAGCAACAGATTGTCGACAAGATTGAGTTCATGGAAGAGAACGACCGCATCTGGGGCAAGAAAGTTGTCACCAATGCCGGCGATTCGGAGAACTTGCATGAAGGGCAAATCGTCACCGCACGCAGGCTGCGCGATGAAAACAGTGTCCTCAAGCGTAAGGATTTGAAACTGGTAGAAGCACGCGACGTGTCGCCTGCCACATCAAGGCAAATCCTTCAAGGCATAACGAGGGCTGCACTGCAAACATCGAGCTTCATGTCGGCTGCATCATTCCAGGAAACAACAAAAGTCCTCAACGAAGCAGCAGTAAACGGCAAGATTGACAAACTCGAAGGTATGAAGGAGAATGTCATTTGCGGGCATTTGATCCCGGCAGGAACAGGACTCCGAGAGTTTGAAAAAATTATTGTCGGTTCAAAAGACGAATATGAACGGATGATTGCAAGCAAGAACTCAGTGCTTGAATACAACGAAGTGGGCGGTGAAGAAGAATGAATGAAACATCCCCACGACGGGTAACAATATCCTCTATTTCCGGAGCGGCTGGCCAAATGAACATGGCCAGCCGCTCCGCTGTTTAAGGCAATCGTTCAGGCTTATTGGGCGTTAGCGCTGACACCATCCTGCAACCCCGATAATGAAAAAATGCTTAACTTTGCGAACAAGCAATGTTTCGTTGCGTTAAGGCAATGGAGAAGAGAAGTTTGTTAGGAATGACGCTTGACGAGTTAGGCGCAGTGGCATCCGACTTAGGCATGCCGCGTTATACCGCACGCCAATTGGCATCATGGCTGTATGTAAAAGGCATTGACAGCATAGATGCCATGACTGACATCTCTTTGAAACATCGCAACATCTTAAATGAACATTATGTCACAGGCCGCCAAGCACCAGTGCGCCGGACTGTGTCGGTTGACGGCACGGTGAAATACCTTTTCGCAGTTGGCAAAGGTTCATTTGTTGAAACGGTATATATACCTGACGGCGACCGTGCTACGCTTTGCGTCTCGTCACAGGCAGGATGCAAGTGCGCATGCCGTTTTTGCATGACAGGCAGGCAACCTTTTGCGGGCAACTTGACGGCTGGAATGATACTCAACCAAATCTATTCCATCCCTGAGTTCCGTAACCTGACGAACATCGTTTACATGGGCATGGGGGAACCTATGGACAACATCGACGAGGTGTTGAAATCATTGGCTCTGATGACCTCTCCGCACGGGGCAGCATGGAGTCCAAAACGCATAACAGTGTCCACAGTTGGAGTGCTTGACGGATTGCGGCGATTCCTCAACGAGAGCCAGTGCAACTTGGCAGTGAGTTTGCATGCAGCCTTGCCGCAGCAGAGAAGCGAATTGATGCCGGTGGAAAGGGTTTGCCCGGCATCGGCCGTTGTCGAGATGTTGCGCAACTACAACTTCCAAGGCCAGAGGCGGCTTTCGTTTGAATACATAATGTTCAAGGGATTGAACGACTCTATGTCAGATGCCAACAACATTGTCAAACTCTTGCGGGGCTTGCATTGCCGCATCAATTTGATTCGTTTCCACAGCATCCCGGATTCCCCGTTTGAAGGCTCCGACGAGGCAACGATGCAAGCCATGCGCAACTACCTGACCCGCCATGGATTATACACTACAATCAGGGCATCGCGAGGCGAGGATATTGAGGCTGCCTGCGGGATGCTTTCGACAAAAGAAAAAACAGCATAGTTGCACAGAAAGAAAACAATAGAAAAACAAATAGATGGAAAAGAACAAAATAAAAGTAGGCATCACTCAGGGCGATGTCAATGGCATAGGTTATGAAGTCATACTCAAAACATTCATGCAGCCAGGCATGTTGGAAATATGCACGCCGGTTATTTATGGCTCGCCAAAGATTGCAGCCTACCACCGCAAGGCTCTGGATCTGCCTAATGAACCCTATGCCAGCCTCACCTCGGCAAGCGAGGCCGTCGCAAACAAGCTCAATATTGTCAATTGCACTGATGACGAAGTGAAAGTCGAACTCTCGAAACCGACGAAAGAGTCAGGCAAAGCAGCAGCAGATGCTTTGCAAAAAGCCATAGACGAATGGCGGGCAGGACTAATAGATGTCATAGTCACTGCCCCGATTGATAAGCATAACATCCAAAGCGACAATTTCAACTTCACTGGACACACCGAGTTTTTCGAGCAAAGGCTTGGCGATGGCAACAAGTCGCTCATGATACTTGCCAAGGACGGATTGCGAGTTGCCCTTGCAACGAACCACCTGCCAATAGCCGAAGTCCCGGCAGCAATAACTTACGAAAACCTGAAACAGAAATTGCTGACGTTCGACACCTCACTGCGAGGCGACTTCGGCATAACCCGTCCGCGCATAGCAGTGCTGGCGCTAAACCCGCATGCAAGCGATTGCGGATTGACAGGCAAGGAGGAAACGGAAGTCATTATACCACTCATTGAAGAGCTAAAGAAAAGCAAACTACTGTGCTATGGACCCTTCCCCGCCGACGGTTTCTTCGACTCAGGCAACTATAAGCACTTCGACGGAATCATGGCCATGTACCACGACCAAGGCCTCGCACCGTTCAAGATCTTGGCAAACGGACAAGGGGTGAATTTCACCGCAGGCCTGCCCATAGTAAGGACTTCTCCGGCGCACGGAACGGCTTTCGACATAGCTGGGAAAGGAGAAGCATCGGAGGAATCGTTCCGAGAAGCGGTATACATGGCAATCGACATATTCAATTACCGCACATCTGAAAAATCATTGCGCTCAAACACCCTGAGGAAGCACTACCATGAAAAGAAAGACGACAGCGACAAGCTCAATCTTAATGTCGAAGCTGCCGACGAGTTGTAAAATGACACAACTTGCATGATGCTGCAATGTACGTTGCACGGCAGCAAGTCAACAAGTGAATAAAATACGAGGATACGCCGAACACGGCGTATCCTCTTGGCATTGAGCCAATCGTGACTAACCCAGTTTGATTTACCTGCTCTTGTAGGCGGAGAGCATCCAAACTAATTTCTCTTGCTCTTTCAGGTAATCGCTCATCATTGACACCGTCACCTCGTCGCCTGCCTCTGACGCAACCGACAGCAGCTTGCGCTCTTCACCAACCAAATAACCGATTGACTGCATGACATTGTCCAAAGCATCTTGCGAGTTGCTGATTCCGTCAACCTCTTCCACCTTTGCAACTTTCAAGTAGTCGCTGAATTTGCTCGAAGGCGTCCCGCCCAAGGTCAGGATGCGTTCTGCAATTTCGTCGACTTTCTTTGCAACATCCTCGTACATCTTTTCAAACTCGCTGTGGAGAAGGAAGAACTCAGGTCCCTTGATGTTCCAATGCAAGCCACGCAGGTTAGTGTAGTAAACTTGGAAGTCCGCTAACAGTTGCTGCAATGACGACACCACGTTGTTTGCTCCCGCCTCGTTCAATTTAATGACATCTAAAGTTTTCATATCTGCTTATTTTTAATGATTAGTGATTGTTATTTCTTTTATTTACGTTGCAAAGGTATGTTTGAATGAAAGCCGTGTCAAACTGAAAATTTCTATCTTCGCATAGATGAAATCTATTGCTTGACCCTTTAGGCAGATGACGATACAGCAATTCGAATACATACTGGCAATCGACCGCTTCAGGCATTTCGCGCGGGCTGCCGAGCACTGCCGCGTAACGCAGCCGACCTTGAGTGCCATGGTGCAGAAATTAGAGGCGGAACTGGGAGTGAAAATATTCGACCGTGCAGCGCAGCCGGTAATGCCGACAGAAATAGGGCAAAAGATAATAGCGCAAGCGGGGGTAATCATGTCAAACGTAGCGCAAGTCAAGGATATGATAGAAGAGGAAAAACACTCCCTCTCAGGCACTTTCCGCCTTGGAGTGCTGCCGACGATTGCACCATACCTCCTCCCGCGCTTCTTCCCGAAGATGCTGGCGCAATACCCGCAGTTGGACCTGCGCGTCGTCGAAATGAAGACGCACGAAATACTGCAAGCGCTGCGCCGGCGCGAACTCGATGCGGGCATCCTGGCCAGCCGTTCAGAGGATGCCGCAATGACGGAGGAACTGCTTTACTATGAACGCTTTTTTGCCTATGTCTCACGCAATGAGCCCTCGTTCAAGCGGGAAATCTTCCGCACTTCTGATGTCAGCGGAGAGGAACTTTGGCTTTTGGACGAAGGGCATTGCTTCCGCGACCAGCTCGTTCGCTTCTGCAAGCTCGAAGCAGTCAAGCGGGGACAAATGGCATACAGTCTCGGAAGCATGGAAACATTCATGCGAATGGTAGAGAGCGGCAAAGGCATCACTTTCATCCCCGAATTGGCAGTAGACCAACTGGCAGACGAACAGCGGCAATTAGTGCGCCAGTTCGCGATTCCGCAACCCGCAAGGCAAGTGGTGTTGGTAGTAAACGACGGCTTCATACGCCAGTCCATACTGAGGCTCTTGAAAGAAGAGATAACCTCCTCCGTACCCGCCAGCATGCTTACACTTGCCCCGACGCATTGCCTGGTGTAATGTTTTGAAGAGTTGAGGCCATCCCCTCCATTCATGTGGAAACCAAGCAGAGCAATGCGCAGGACTCCAGCGTGTCGTTGACAGTTAGGAGCCTGCCTCTCTCTCGTCAGGTTTCATGACGATGCCTATGCTCTTGCGCCCGTCCATCTTTATGACAAAAGGATGTCGGCAATTCACCGCCCTGATGCCCTCGCTTTCGTACCATGCCGGCTGCTTGTCCAACCATTCGTGGTCGTATAGCCCGTCGCCCATGAAAGGATTGACAGTGAAGTAACCAACCCCGAAAGAAGTCAAGTTCTGGAAGAAATGGGTTCCTTGGCTTGGCTCAATGCGGTAGCCGCTTAGCCCCGCCTCGACAATGACACGCGCCCCGGAGATGTCCGCCCACTTTACCGGTATCCCCAACCACGGGTCGCTTGAGCCCCAACGCCCGGGCCCGATGAGAATATAGGCCTTGCCCTCGTCGCTAAGGCGCTGGTTCAGAATGCCAAGATCCTCGGCAAGTTTGCGGTTGTTTGCGGCATTGAACGTCGAAGGCTTGACGTAGATGATGTCATGCACCTGCTCATCGATGCCGTTGCCTAACGAATTCAACGATTTCAAGACAAGGTTGCCGTTCCCGACAGAATCCAAATCTTCGTCAAGCACCTGCGTGCAATCGACAATAGGGCGGATCTGTAGCACATGCAAAGTTCCCGAACGGTCTTTGTTTATATTCCCGGCAAACTCAATTTCGACCGGGCGTTGCATGCTGTCGCGCCCGCAGGCCAGCAAGTTGCGCAGCATCCCGGCAAGAGGGAACACGTCGTGCTTGAGAACATTGGCGAAGGTGATGAGCTTCCTGCCGCCGGCGTGCAGCCCGTCGTTGATGCGCCCTTGGCGGAAATCGTATGTCGAGGCGATGTAGGTTAGTGAACCGTCGGCCTCGGCCTCCTTGGTGTCGAGAGTCAGAAGGTTGAAATCGTCATTGACCGAGAACTCGCCCTCGGTGTTGTTCAAGTCAATGGCAATGAACTTGCTTTGAGTATCGCGCAAAGCAAGCTCGACTTCGCTCGTTTGAAGCACTTTGCCGGGGTGGAAAGGCGAGAAACGCAAGGTCTTCCCTCCGTCGACAATATATTTCCCCAAACCCAAGGCAAGGTTCACTATCCCCTCGTCGCGCCGCTCCTCGCCGATGGGATAGTAGTTCAGCGAACGCGCAACGCCCGAGAAAGTAGGGTAGTAGCGGTTGCCATACTGCCGCCCTGCCACCTCCTGTATGACTATGGCCATCTTCTCCTCATCAATCACGTTCGAAGTCGCCTGCATGTAGGCCTTGCTCGCACGGTAGAAAACAGATGCGTAGACCCCCTTGATAGCCTTGACCAACATCGAAAGCATAGCCTTCTTGTCGTCAAGAAAAGGAATCATGTACGTCGAATAAATCCCCGCAAAGGGCTGGTAATGCGAATCCTCAAGCAAACTTGACGAACGCACGGCCAAAGGCGACTTCACGACCTCGAACAAGGCAAGGAAATCGCTCTCCAAACGGCGGGGGAACGTGGCGCGGAGGAAGGCGCGAAGTATCGACTCGTCGCTTTTGTCCGACAAAGCGATGCCATACAAGTCATTGGCCTCCATGAACTCATCGAAGATATCGGTGCAAAGGACAACCGTCTTGGGTATCTCGATCTTGACCTTCTCGTCATCATTCAGGATGCGGTTGTGCTTTATCATGTTGTCAATGAAGGCAATGCCACGCCCTTTGCCCCCGAGCGAGCCGTCGCCGATGCGGGCGAAGTTCGAGAAACGGTCATAACGCTCGCTGTTGAACACCGCAACGATGCCTTGGTTCTTCATCTTGCGGTATTTGAGGATTGACTCGTAAATGATCTTGCGGCAATCGTCAACCTTCGAAAAGTCAGGAATCGTTATGCTCTTCAAGTACTCGGCCATAGGGAACATGGCGCGGGAGTAAAGCCAGCGCGAGATATGGTTGCGCGTCATGTGGTAAAAGAGCGATTCGCTCGGCAAGGCGAATATGATGTTCTGCAAATCCTTCAGGTTGCGCACGCGTGCAATGGCCTCCCCGGTGCGGGGATCGCGGAAGACGAACTCGCCGAAGCCAAAATGCGACGAAACTGCCCTCTGCAAGTCGAGGTGCATAGTCTTCGACCCCTTGTCAATGAAAGCCGCATCCAAGTAATTGGCATATACGGCGTTAGAAGTCTCAGATGATTGGATGATTATCGGGACATGCTTGTCGGCCTTCCTGATGTGCTGCGCCAGGCGGATGCCCGCCATGCCGTTCTCCGCTCCCCCGCAGGGGAAACGCACGTCGGTAATCACCCCGAGCACATTGTCCTTGTAGGCTTCATAGAGCGACACGGCTTCCTCGTAGGTGCGGGCAAGGGCGATTTTCGGGCGGCCGCGCATGCGGAGCGTCCTCTGGTGCGCGTTCAAGGCCTCTGTCGAGAACTCCCGCGAGTGCGTCAACACGAGACGGTAGAGGTTGGGAAGTATCGACGAATAGAAACGCACCGAATCCTCGACGACAAGTATCATCTGCACGCCGACCTCGTTGATGTCGTGCTCCATGTTCATCTTGTCCTCGGCGAGCTTTATAATCGACAAAAGGAGGTCAGTGTCGCCGAGCCAGCTGAAAACGTATTCGAAGTCGCTCAAGTCCTCCTTCTCCATGCGTTGGGCGATGCCGTGCGCGAACGGGGTCAGGACAACAAGCGGTATGCCGGAATGCTTCTCCTTTATGCTGCGGGCTATGGTGAAGATGTCGCTGCTGTCGGCCGCAGGCATGCAGATGACAAGGTCGAACTGCAATTGAGACATGATGCTCAAGGCATCTTCCTGGCTTGACACGCGGGTGAAGCGCGGAGGGTAACGGAGGCTCAGCGAAACGTATTCGTTGAACATCTTCTCGTCGATGCGCCCGTCATCCTCGAGAGTGAAGGCGTCATACGGGTTGGCGACAAGCAGGACGTTGAAAATGCGTTTCGTCATCAGGTTGGCGAACGACGTGTCCTTGAAATACAGCTCGCTAAGTTTGATTTTCCCCAACATGGCAATATTAGTTTCGCAGGGCCGCAAAGCCCGTTAACAACCCCAAAGTTAAACAAAAACGCGGCAAATGCACTACGTGGCTTCCTCCCCGGCGGCGGGCAATCTTTCTGCGGGTTGCATGCCATTTTGCCCCGGGTAGCATGAAATCTTTATTTTTAAGGTAAAAATACGTATTTGCAAGGTAAAAACATGTATTTTTACCCTAAAAATAAATATCTTTAGGGTAAAAATATAAATAACATACTGCCCAAGGAAAGATTGCATAGCACCCGGGGAAACTTCCCGTCCCGCCCGGGTGAAGACAGCGTTGAGGCTGCGCAAGCTTCGCGTGCAATGGAGCGGGGCGTGGCTTGCCGGGCTGTGCTTTCTGCCCTCGGCTTGCAGCGTTCGGCGGCAGGGGCTTGCGAGGCGTTGGGAATCATCCTTTGCCGGTTGACAATATGTCCACTGCGGCCAGTGTTATTTTGTCGGTCGTGGGTGCTTGGTGTGCAAATTATCAATCTGCGGCAAAAAAAACGAGTTTTCATTAGGCTATGCGATTACAATATGTATATTTGCAGGTGTCACCCATTGGATATGCAGATACAAACCTTATAAACAATTAATATTATGGATATCAACAAGGTCATGGCCGGGCTCGAGGCCAAGCATCCGGGCGAATTGGAATTCCTTCAGGCAGTCAGGGAAGTTCTCATGTCGATTGAGGAGATTTACAACAATCATCCTGAGTTCGAGAAAGCAAAAATCATTGAACGTTTGGTAGAACCAGACAGGATCTTCACTTTCAAGGTGCCTTGGGTCGACGACAACGGGCAGGTGCAGGTGAACATCGGTTACCGCGTGCAGTTCAACAACGCTATCGGTCCATACAAGGGGGGGCTTCGTTTCCATGCCTCGGTGAACTTGTCGATTCTCAAGTTCTTGGGCTTTGAGCAGATTTTCAAGAATGCCTTGACCACGCTGCCCATGGGCGGCGGCAAGGGCGGCTCTGATTTCTCGCCGCGCGGCAAGTCGGATGCCGAGATCATGCGTTTCTGCCAGGCTTTCGTGCTTGAGTTGTGGAGGCACATCGGACCTGAGATGGATGTTCCCGCCGGCGACATAGGCGTCGGGGCGCGCGAGGTGGGCTACATGTTCGGCATGTACAAGAAGCTCACACGCAAGCACACTGGCACGATCACGGGCAAGGGCTTGGAATTCGGCGGCTCGTTGATCAGGGCTGAGGCCACGGGCTTCGGTGCCCTCTATTTCACCGACCAGATGCTCAAGACGCGGGGCATCGGGCTTGCGGGCAAGACGATCGCAATCTCGGGCTTCGGCAATGTTGCTTGGGGTGCGGCTCTGAAGGCCACTCAGTTAGGAGCCAAGGTTGTCACCCTTTCGGGACCTGACGGGTACGTTTATGACCCCGACGGGGTTTCGGGCGAGAAGATAGACTACATGCTCGAGCTTCGCGCGTCGGGTAACGACATCGTTGAGCCTTACGTAGAGAAGTATCCTAATGCGCGGTTCGTTGCCGGCCGCAAGCCGTGGGAGGTCAAGGTTGACATTGCTATGCCTTGCGCCACTCAGAATGAGCTTGACGGCGACGATGCACAGCTCTTGATAGACAACGGTGTGCTGGCTGTGGCGGAAGTATCGAACATGGGTTGCTGCCCAGAGGCGATCGACAAGTTCATTGAACACAAGCTGCTCTTCGGCCCCGGCAAGGCGGTCAACGCGGGCGGCGTGGCTACATCCGGGCTTGAGATGACGCAGAATGCCATGCACATCAGCTGGACAAGCGATGAGGTTGATGCCAAGCTGCACCAGATCATGTCGGCCATCCACGAGCAATGCGTCAAGTACGGCACCGAGGCCGACGGTTACATCAACTACGTCAAGGGCGCGAACATAGCTGGGTTTATGAAGGTTGCCCATGCAATGCTCGAACAGGGCATAGTTTGACGCTCATGACGTGCTTCCGGCATGTTCGGATGCATAAATTACCCTCCGCCACCGTTGCCGGCAAGGCGGAGGGTTTCATTTTGTCCTTTGGACGTTGCAGTTATTTATTCGTTGGCTGAAACGAGCGTCATGAAATACTTCCCGTCTAATTCTGAAACGTAGAACAGTTGCGGTTCGTCGTCGTAGCTCAGGTTCGCGCCGAGCAAGGTCTCGCCCTCATGTTGCTTTTCGAGCATGAATGAGGCTTCGATCTCGCCTGTGTTGCGGTCGATTCGCCGGTATTCGAAAACAGGTTCGCGCAGCGCCGGCGCGAATGAGTAGGTTACTTTCACCAGAACGTGGAGCTTGTCTCCGGTGAGCCTCATTGAGGAGATATGGCGGCAGAAGTATGGCAGGTGGATGTTTGCGTATTCATAGGTGTAGAACTTTGACGGGTCAAGCTCGGGTTTTCGCGAGGGGTCAAGGTTGAATACCGTGTATTCGCGTTTCACGTCCCACGGGGTTTCGTTGTCGGCAATGAAAACTTTTCCTGAATACGATGTCGTGTATGCGATTTCGTTGCCATGGCTTGTCGCGCAATTGCTTACGAAGCAGTAGCCGGTCATCGTTTCGCGTGCATGGTCGGGAAGCGGGTGGAACTTGCGTATCTTTTCACCTGTCTCGGCATCTACCAATTGCAGGCAGAGGCGGTCGGTGTAGTCGTAGAATTCATCCATGAACGGGTCATGCTTGGGATTTCCTTCGAACTCGCTGAATCCATCTCTTGGCCATCCAATGTCAGTGACTCCGACGACGAACCTTTTGTTGTCAATCACGTCGATATTAAAGAATTCGTAATCGTAATCGGCAGAGTCTTCATAAAAGAAGTTGTCGCTAAAGCCGAACATTGGCGACGGTGTGAAGTCGTTTGCATCGCGTACCAGTATGGCGGGGAAGTTGCTTGACATGTAACATCCGTCTTCAAAGGTCACTTCCGGCAAATCAAATACCGCCCCTATCTTCCCGTCTGGCAGGAAAATTGGCATCAAGGCTATCCAGTAGGCGTATCCATTGTCGATGTAATCGCGTTTTTGCTCGTCGGTGAGTTTCATGTATTTGGTCCGCTCATCTCCTTCGGGCATGATGCGCTTGGCAAAATCAAGTCCTCCGCTTCCATTGCTTCTGAAGCATGAGAAGCCGAGGTTGAAGTCGTCTCTGAAAACAAGCAGCCCGTCTTTCAGGGCCGGTAGTGTCCGCATATTTCCTATGATGAACAATGTGTCGGGATTCAAAAGCTCGTGCGCGGCATAATTGAGTTTTGCCGCGCGCAGGTCGCTTGGCAAGCCGAAGCTGTCATTGTCGATGTTCGCGAATGTGTGGAACGGACTTATTTCATGGACATTGACCAGCGCTTTGTATAAACCTTCACGGAAGTCGATGGGACGTACACTGCAAATGACACGCCCTGAGCTGCGTGCAATTTTCATGATGCATGCGCCGGCAGGCAGCATGGTACTGAAACTTAAGAAGTCAAGGTAACGGTTGTGGCCGTCGTACATGTAGTGGTCTGCCTTGAACCCGAGCCTTTCGTTGTATTTGCGTGCCACATTAGGATTTAGTTCAACCGAGAGGAGGACAGACTGTGCATTGCTGTCGGCGCGTTTGAGCTGTTTGTCAAAACTGTTTATCGGCGCTTCAAGGCGCAATGAAAGGCCGGGCACGTAGAGCAGTACATACAAGGTGTCTGCGTCAGTGTCCAAGCAGGAAAAATATTCGCGCAAGATATCTTCAGTCCCCTCTTTTTGGGAAAACATGTTCTCTTCATTATAATAATCCTCTATTTGTGCAAACAATGAAAAATGAAAAGAGAAGGTCAACAAAAGTATTATTGCTGGAAGCCTCAAAAACAAATTCTTATCCATGATATCGGTTTTAAAGTTTAACAATTCAATTGTAACGATAAAATTTTAATGCATGCATAACGGATAAAACAAATAATACTTTTCCATTATCTTGTGCGAGGCTTCCCACAAAAGTAAAGGATGGTCTGGCGGAGGCAAAATTAAATCAGATGAACGCATGCCGATGGAATTTTAAGGAATAATCCGTAAAATTGCAGTTGCAGGCTATGCTGCTGGCAGGATTGGCATATAAAGTGCCATAAAACCCATATTACGACTACAATACAGCAAAGCAATGAAGACAATGACATTCGAGAGCAGGTTTCGCGTCGGTGGCTTTGATGAACTCGAAGTGGCTGAACGTTCTCTTGCCGAGCGTGCAATGGCGGCAACCGGCCGCAGCTATGCTCCTTATTCGTCGTTCAACGTTGGCGCTGCCGTCATGCTTGCCGATGGCACCGTGTTCGAGGGCAGCAACCAGGAGAATGCATCGTACCCTGTATCGATGTGCGCTGAAAGGGTTGCCCTGTTCTATGCCAATTCAACTTGCCCCGATGTGCCGGTGGTGATGCTTGCCATTGCTGCGCGTTCCGGCGGCAAGCTGGCCAGTGAGCCTGTCGCCCCTTGCGGAGTATGCAGGCAGGCAATCCTTGAAGCCGCG
>CAZWPW010000011.1:0-22581 GCA_964635525.1 uncultured Bacteroidaceae bacterium | reverse complement strand
ATGCTTTCTCCTTAGCCGTGCAGCAATAAAACGCCCCTTGTATTGGCACACGGCTGTCTGTGTCATATTCTTGGTTGTTGGAGAATATCATCAGCTGGGTGATGTTGAAGAAACGACGGAAGCATGACTTGCTCATCCGACGGTTGATGCGTTCCCTCTCCGCCAAAATGCCTTCCCGGTTGTTCGGCTTCTTGACTTCAATGAAAGCAAGCGGAAGCCCATTTACAAAGCAGGTGATGTCGGGGCGGAATCCTTCTTCGGTATCTTCATTTTCACATGCAAACTCTGTGGTCAGATGCCAATCGTTGTTTTCGGGATTATTGAAATCGATGAGTTTCGTGCCGCTGTTCGCTGAAAGCAAAAGGTAAAACTCACGCCCCAAATCATCATTATTGGCCATATTGACAATTTTGGATAACAACTGAGATGCCTCTGGACTCGACAATCCGGGATTAAGGCGCTTTACAGCCTCCATGAAAACATCAGACAAGATATTTGTCTTTTTGTCGTATGTGCAAATATCGTCCAAGTAAGTATAGCCCAGCTTGCACAGATGAAGTGCCGCAGGGACTTGTACTCTGGTATTCTCATTAAATTTTGTGTTGCCCATAATAGTACATCTTATTCAACGTCGATAATCTCGCCCGCGCTAAGCTACGAGTAGTCTAATACACGTTTCAGCATTGCCTAATCAGGCTGGGTTATATCAGTACAGCATTTTGAAACCATTGTTTTTGGTCCTTGTTATAAGCAATCTCCATTTCAACTTATTGCTTTACATGCAAATGTAATGATTCGCAACGGATAACAATATGCTGCGGCGCATGTTGCTGATGTTTAGCCAGCAGTTGCAGAAAATCCATATCTTTGCCAGCATAAGAAACCCCTAAAACCTTTGTTTGTATGCATAGGATCAAAACCTCTATTCTTGCCGTGGTTGCGGCGGCTTTGTGTGCGGCGCAAGAGCCTGTTGACTGGGTCAACCCGTTCATAGGCTCGGCTAATTTCGGTACTACTAACCCTGGCGCGGTATGTCCTCGTGGCATGATGTCGGTTGTTCCGTTCAACGTCATGGGTTCTGAAGAGAACAAGTATGACAAGGATGCCCGTTGGTGGTCCACTCCTTACACGAGCGAGAACTGTTTTTTCACGGGCTACGCCCATACGAGCCTCAGCGGTGTAGGCTGCCCTGATATGTCTTCTCTGTTGCTTATGCCTACCACGGGCGAGCTGACGGTGGATTACAAGGAGTACGGCAGCAAGTATACCGGCGAACATGCCGAGCCGGGCTATTACACCAACCAGTTGACCAAGTACGGCATCGTTACCGAGGTGACGGCATCGCTGCGCACGGGGCTGTCGCGTTTCACCTTCCCTGCGGGGCAGGCTAACATCCTTTTGAACTTGGGAGAGGGCCTGACTAACGAGTCGGGAGCTACTGTCCGTTTTGTGAGCGAAACAGAGATAGAGGGCAGCAAGCTGTTCGGCAACTTCAACTATTGCACCCAAGCCGTCTATCCTGTTTATTTTGCCATGCGCCTTGACAAGGCACCTTCTGCGTCAGGCTATTGGAAGAAACAGCGCCCGATGCACGGCGTAGAGGCTGAGTGGGATCCCGATCATGGCCGTTACAAGATATACACGAGCTACCGCAAGGATATTTCCGGCGATGACATAGGCGTGTGGTTCACATACGATGCTGCCGAGGGTGAGCAGGTTCAGGTTCAGGTGGGCGTGTCGTTCGTGAGCATTGAGAACGCTTGGTTGAATCTTGAGACTGAGCAGCCTAACTTCGATTTCGATAAGGTCAGGGCAGATGCCCGCCAGTCATGGAACGATGCGCTTTCGAAGATAAAGGTCACGGGCGGCACAGATGACGACAAGACTGTTTTCTACACTGCGATGTACCATTTCCAGATTCACCCCAACATCTTGCAGGACGTAAACGGAGAATATCCCGTGATGGAGGGTAGCGCGGCGGGGGTTGCCAATGGCGACCGCTATACAGTCTTCTCGCTTTGGGATACTTACCGCAACACCCATATACTGAATACTCTTGTTTTCCCTTCGCAGCAGCTTGACATGGTGAACTCCATGCTCGGCATGTACAAAGAGTGGGGCTGGCTGCCTCGCTGGGAGCTTTACGGGCGCGAGACCTTCACCATGGAGGGTGACCCGTCGCTTCCTGTCATTGCCGACACTTGGCTCAGGGGGCTGCGCGACTTTGACATTGAGTTGGCATACGAGGCCATGCTCAAGTCGGCCACTACGCCTGGCAAGGATAACCCCATCCGTCGCGACATCGACGACTATGTGTCGCTCGGTTATGTGCCAATCCGCAGCGAGTACGACAACTCCGTATCGCATGCCTTGGAGTATTACATAGCCGATTGGTCTCTCGGCCAGCTTGCCAAGGCCTTGGGAAAGGATGACGACTATGCCACGTTCAATGCCCGCTCATTGGGTTACAAGAACTACTATTGCCGCGACTACAAGTCCATGCGCCCCATCACTCCAGAGGGCAAGTTCCTTGAGCCGTTCAACCCCAAGCAGGGCGAGAACTTCGAGCCGGTGCCTGGCTTCCACGAAGGCAGCGCATGGAACTACACCTTCGCCGTTCCGCATGACCCATACGGGCTTGCCAAACTCATGGGCGGCAAGCGCAAATACGTCGATGCCCTGCAAGCCATCTTCGACGAGGGGCATTTCGATATGGCGAATGAACCAGACATAATCTATCCTTACCTATTCAGTCATTTCAAAGGCGAGGAATGGAGGACGCAGAAGACAGTGCGCGAACTGCTTTCGAAGCATTTCAGCAACCAGCCGGCCGGCCTCCCCGGCAATGACGACACAGGTACGATGTCGGCATGGGCTGTTTTCAGCATGATGGGCATATACCCCGTTTGCCCGGGCGACCCGACCTACACCTTCACCTCTCCGCTTTTCGACCGCATCGAGATAGAGCTTGACCCCGTATATTGGGGCAATGACAAGGTTGTGCTTGAGACGGTGCGCCCTGAGGGGGGCGACTCTGTGTATATCGACTACATCGAAGTTGATGGCAAACGCCACAAGGGATACACAATAGCCCACTCTGATTTCGTCAAAGCAAAGAATATCAAGTTCTTCATGAAAAAGGATTAGCACTAAGCCATTGCGGTAGAAGGCTCTGCCTTTGCTGATAGAAACACGCTTCACTATTCACAGCAAAACAGGCACAGGCTTGCAGCAAGAGCCATGACAGGCAACCGCGCCGGAGTGGGGACATCCCCCGCTCGGCGCGGTTGCTTTATCTCCCCGTCGCCTGAATTTGCACCCATTTGTTGCATTCGTAGCTTTAATCCACCCCGCAGCATAAAAAACGGTTTAACTTTTCGCTTGCATTGCGGTTTGATTATCTTTGCAAGAATTTGAATGCTCTTCCGGCCTTTTATGGGGTGTGTAAACAAAAAAATCATGTTTATGTTAGAAACCATAAAGAAAAAGGCGGTTTCTCCCGAGGGGATAACGCGTGAGGAGGCTCTGTGGCTAATGACAGATGCGCCGTTGGCAGAGCTTTGCGAGGCCGCCCATGAACTGACTGCCCAGTACGCTTCGCGAGTATTTGACATGTGTTCAATCATAAATGCCAAATCGGGGCGGTGTCCTGAAAACTGCAAATGGTGCGCCCAATCGGCGTGGCACAAGACAGGCATCAACGAATATGCCCTTGTCTCGGCCGAGGAATGCGTGCGCCAGGCAAAGCATAACGAGAGCCAAGGTGTCAAACGTTTCTCGCTCGTCACAAGCGGGCGCAAGCCGAGCGGCAGTGAGCTTGACAAGATATGCAGCATCTTCAAGCGCATAAGGTCAGAGAGTTCCATCGAACTATGCGCCTCCCTTGGGCTGCTCAATGCCGATGAGCTTGCCAAGTTGCACGAAGCCGGCGTGACGCGCTACCATTGCAATATCGAGACAGCCCCTTCGTTTTTTGGCAACCTTTGCACTACTCACGCTATAGACGAGAAGATTGCCACCCTTAAGGCGGCACGCGATGTGGGCATGGATTTGTGCAGCGGAGGCATCATAGGCATGGGCGAGAACAACGAGCAACGTGTGGAGTTCGCTTTCGCCTTGCGTGCCATGGACATAGGGTCAATCCCCATCAACCTGTTGCAGCCCATCAAGGGCACCCCGCTTGCCGATGCCGCTCCGTTGTCAGGCGAGGATGTGCTGCGCACGGTGTGCATGTTCCGTTTTGTCAACCCGACTGCCTACCTCCGCTTTGCGGGCGGGCGTTCGCAACTCGGCGAGGAGACGCTCATGGAGGCCTTGCGCGCCGGCGTTAACTCGGCAATTGTCGGCGACTTGCTCACCACTCTCGGCTCAAAGGTCAGCGAGGACGTAGTACGGATAAAAAGTGCAGGCTATGAACTGGAATAACGTCAACTTCGACGATTTCGACCGCACGCATTTGTGGCATCCATACGCTTCAATGATTGACCCGTTGCCGGCCTGCAAGGTAAAGCGTGCCCAAGGCGTGCGGTTAATTCTTGAGGACGGCACAGAACTCGTCGACGGCATGTCGTCGTGGTGGTGCGCTATTCATGGCTACCGCAATCCCGCGCTTGACGCTGCCGTGTGCGAGCAGTTGGGCAAGATGTCGCATGTCATGTTCGGCGGGCTGACCCATGAGCCTGCAATAGAGCTCGGGAAACAGATATTGGGAATAACACCGCCCTCGCTCACAAGGATATTCTATGCCGACAGCGGTTCCGTGGCCGTTGAGGTTGCCATGAAGATGGCAGTGCAATACCATGCTGCCCTCGGCAGGCCTTCGCGTGCCAACTTCGTGACCATTTCTTCAGGATACCATGGCGATACATGGAACGCCATGTCGGTGTGCGACCCGGTGACGGGCATGCACTCGTTGTTCAGTGCCTTCCTTCCTGTCCGCTTCTTCGTACCTACCCCAACAAGCCGCTTCGATGGAGAGTGGGATGCCGGCGATATAGAACCTCTGCGCGAAACACTTGAAAAGCACCACGACGAAATAGCTGCACTCATCTTAGAACCCGTCGTTCAAGGAGCCGGCGGGATGCGTTTCTACCACCCCCGTTTCTTGTCCGAGGCTGCCGCCCTGTGCAGGCAGTATGGCGTGTTGCTCATCTTTGACGAGATAGCCACAGGCTTCGGCCGCACGGGAAAGCTCTTCGCCTGGGAACACGCAGGGGTAGAACCTGACATAATGTGCATAGGCAAGGCTCTCACGGGAGGTTACATGACATTGTCGGCGGTCTTGGCGAGCGACAAGGTGGCTATGACCATATCATCGGCTGCACCCCATCTCTTTATGCACGGTCCGACGTTCATGGGCAACCCCTTGGCTTGTTCTGTGGCGCGGGCTTCTGTAAAGCTGCTGCTATCATCGCCTTGGCAGTCAAAAGTCAAATCCATAGAGGCACAGTTGGCCAAAGGGCTTGCCCCGGCTGCCGCCCTTGAGCAAGTCGCCGATGTGCGTGTACTCGGGGCAATAGGGGTGATAGAAACCAAGCGCGCTGTCGACATGGCATTCATGCAACGCCGTTTTGTTGAAGAAGGCGTGTGGGTTCGCCCGTTCGGGAAGTTAGTATACGTCATGCCGCCATATATCATCACTCCAGAGGATTTGTCGAAACTGACAACAGCCATGGTAAAGGTTGTTGGGGAGTTGCCCGAATGAATGCTATGGAGCCGAACTACGAAGTCTTTTCCCGCGAAATGGAACGTCTTGGGAACTTGGGCAACGTCCGCACGTTGCGCCAAGTAGAGCATGACGGCAAGTATATCGTCGACGGTGCTGACAGGCTGCTCAACCTTTCGTCAAACGACTATCTCGGTTTGGCTGCTGACAATTCTCTTTTCGATGATTTCATTTCGTCATGGCAACCAAGCGCACGGCAGATGTCCTCATCCTCGGCGCGGCTGCTGACAGGCAACTCCGCCGAGTTCGGCAATCTTGAGGCTATGCTGGCCGAGGCTTTCGAAACCCAGGCGGCATTGCTCTTCAACAGCGGATACAACATGAACATGGGCATTCTGCCCGCCGTGTGCGATTCGTCGACAATGATACTTGCCGACCGGCTCGTGCACGCCAGTCTGATTGACGGCATAAGGTTGTCTTCGGCAAAGTGCATACGCTACAGGCATCTTGATTATGCCCAGCTCGAAGGCTTGGCAAGCAAATACGCCCCGCTCTACTCTCGCATCATTATTGTCACCGAAAGCCTGTTCAGCATGGATGGCGACGTTGCCGACCTTTCCCGTTTGGTTGGGATAAAACGCCGCCACTCGAACATAATGCTCTATGTCGACGAAGCGCATGCCATAGGGGTGCGCGGAGCCAACGGATTGGGCATTGCCGAGGAGCAAGGCGTTATCGGGGATATAGATTTCCTTTGCGGCACTTTCGGCAAGGCGCTTTGTTCAGTAGGAGCATATATTGTTTGCGCTAAGCTGCTGCGGGACTACCTTGTCAACAAGGTGCGCCCGTTCATCTTCACCACGGCCCTGCCGCCGGTCAATGTGGCGTGGACGGCACACGTTTTCAGCCGCCTCTCCGCTTTTGCCGCCCGCAGGAAGCATCTTGAGACTATTTCCCGCAAATTGAGGGAAGCATTGCCGGCAGACTGTCCCTGCCCCTCGCAAAGCCATATCGTACCGTTGGTAGTGGGCGACAGCGTAGCAGCATTTGCCAAGGCCGAAGAATTGCAGGCCAAAGGCTTTTATGTCCTGCCTATCCGTCCGCCTACGGTGCCGGAAGGGAGTTCACGCTTGCGTTTCTCGCTCACGGCATCAATCGATAGCAGCGAGATAGATAAATTAATCCAAGCCATTCGATGAACGATGAAACACGACTATTTGCATAAAGGGGATAACGCCAACCTGCTGTTGTTCTTTGCGGGATGGGGGGCTGAGCCCTCCCTGTTCGGGAAAACGCCAAGCAATGGCTGGGATTGCATCGTTTGCTATGACTACAAGGACTTGGAGTTTGATGCCACCATGCTCGAAGGATATTCCCGTGTGCGCTTGCTCGCATGGTCAATGGGCGTTTGGGCGGCCTCGCAAACATTCTCGGGCATGGATGCCGCTTTCGAGGCAAAGATAGCGGTCAATGGCACCGAAACCCCTGTTGACGATGACAAAGGCATACTCGCAGCCGTCTTCAAAGCTACGTTGGATGGTTTCTCAGCCACCGCGCTCGCCAAGTTCCGCCGCCGTATGTGCGGCTCGGCAGATGCAGTGCGCACCTTCCTGTCGCATTGCCCCTCCCGCCCCGTTGACGACCTCCACGCCGAGCTTGAAACACTCGCCGGCATGGTCGCCTCCCGTCCTGAAAAACGGATGCAATGGGACAAGTGCATAATCGGAAATCGCGACAAGATATTCCCGCCCGCGAACATGGCAAGAGCATGGTCAGGACAGCACACTGCCATGCTTGACGTTGAACACTACGACGAAGCCCTTTTCATGGCTTTGCTAAATGCAGAGGACGAATGTTGGATAAAGACCTGATCCGACGGAGGTTCGCCAAGGCTGCACGGACATATATGTCGGAGGCCGTGGCGCAACGACAAATAGCCGGACGTTTGCTGGAGCTTGTTGACACCTTCGTGTGCAAGACCATGCACGAACGGGTACTTGAGGTGGGCTGCGGAACGGGGGCATTCACTTGGCGCTACTTGGAACGCTATGCCCCGACGAGATTATGGCTAAATGATTTGTGCAGCGAGGTAGAAGAATGCTATGAGCAAATCAAAGGTGACCATGTGCAATTCATTAGCGGCGATGCCGAGAGCATCGACTTGCCTGACTGCTTGACTTTGATAGTTTCCTGCTCGGCATTGCAATGGTTCAATTCGCAGGAGATGTTTTTCCGCCGCTGCCTTCCCTTGCTCAGCGACGGAGCGTACTTAGCCTTCGCCACTTTCGGCCAGCGAAACATGTGCGAGGTGTCGCAGGCCGCAGGGATAGCATTGCCATACAGGTCATTGACCGAATTGCAAGATGCCCTTGCAGGAGAATACGAAATACTACACAGCAGCGAGGAAATAATAAGGATGGAGTTCGATAACCCCGTCGATGTGTTGCGGCATCTGAAACTCACAGGCGTAACCGGGATAGGAAGCAAGGCATGGACACGACGCGACCTCGTGACGTTCTGCTCACGCTACGACGGAGGCAGGAAAGAGGACGGAGGGAAGGTTGTATTGACCTACCACCCCATATACTTCGTAACAAGGAAAAAACACAAACCATGACAGGCAAAATCTTTTTC
The DNA here is from genome assembly GCA_964635525.1 of uncultured Bacteroidaceae bacterium. GTDB lineage: Bacteria > Bacteroidota > Bacteroidia > Bacteroidales > Bacteroidaceae > Avibacteroides. The sequence continues at coordinate 14,282 of CAZWPW010000011.1, read as the reverse complement.
GTCAGCGGAATAGATACCGATGCAGGAAAAACATACGCAACGGGATACATCGCACGCTATTGGAACAGCAAAGGACTGGCAACGATAACACAAAAGTTCATACAAACGGGAAACAAGGATCTCTCGGAGGATATCATCATCCACAGGAAGATAATGGGTACCGGATTGCTCGACATCGACAAGCAGAAACTGACCATGCCGGAGATTTATACCTATCCATGTTCGCCGCACCTCGCCTCAGAGATAGACAAACGCCCGATAGATTTCATAAAAATAGAGGCAGCAACGGCACAACTCGCCCTGAACTATGATGCCGTGCTCGTCGAAGGTGCAGGGGGATTGATGGTGCCATTGACCCGCACGCTGCTGACAATCGACTATGTGGCAAGCAAGGGCTGGCCGCTTGTCTTCGTCACATCAGGGAAATTAGGCAGCATAAGCCACACGCTGCTCTCGTTCGAGGCTATCAAGGCAAGGGGGATACGCCTTGCCGTCGTTGCCTTCAACCTGTACCCCGAAAGCAACGACAGCATAATAGGCCGTGACACGGAAAAATACATCCGCGACTGCACAGCAAAGGATTTCCCCGAGGCAGAGTTCATCACAATACCCTTGTTATAAGCATGCAAAGCCGCCCCGGGGCGGCTTTGCATGCCAATAATACGCTCATTCGCCCGTGCTCATCGAGTATGGCAGGTCACCGGGCAGCGTCCCGCGCTCTTTGTCAGGCGTATCCGACATAGTAAACACTATATCGGCACCGTTGGTCAAGTCGCTATACTTGAAGTAGTTCTTCGTATAGTCCTTCCCGTTCACTTTCAGGCTGCTTATGTAACGGTTGTCATTGCTGTTGCCCTTTGCGCGTATCTTGACTTTCTTGCCCGAAGGCAGGTTGATGCAGATGTTTTCAAAGAGCGGAGAGCCGATGACATATTCGTCTGTTCCCGGGCAAACGGGATAGAAGCCCATTGCCGAGAACACGAACCATGCCGAAGTCTGGCCGTTGTCCTCATCACCGCAATAACCGTCGGGCGTGGGCTTGTATAGCTTGGTCATGACCTCGCGCAGGTGATGCTGCGCCTTCCAAGGCTCGCCGGCGTAGTCATAGAGGTATATCATGTGCTGGATTGGCTGGTTGCCGTGGGCGTAGTTGCCCATGTTGGCAATCTGCATCTCGCGTATCTCGTGTATTACGAACCCGTAATAGCTTTCATCAAACAATGGCGGAACGTTGAACACTGAATCAAGCATTGAGACGAAAACCTCCTTGCCGCCCATCAACTCAATCAAGCCGGCTATGTCATGGAAAACAGACCAAGTGTAGTGCCAAGCATTGCCCTCGGTGAATGCATCACCCCATTTCAAAGGATTCACATCGGGGAAAGTGCCGTCCTCGTTGCGTCCTCCCATGAGGTTGGTAGACTTGTTGAACAGGTTCTTGTAGTTGTTGGCACGTTGCTTGTATATCGCCGTCTCGCTCTCGGGACGCCCCAGCTTCTTGCCCATCTGGTATATGCACCAGTCGTTGTAAGCGTATTCAAGCGTACGTGCAGCGCTCTCGTTTATGCCAACGTTGTAGGGAATGTAACCCAAGCGGTTGTAGTACTCATACCCTAACCTGCCCGTAGAACTCACTTCGGGGTGGACAGAGTTGGCTCCGTGGAGCAAACCCTCATACATCGTCTCGGCATCGGAAACCGACAGTCCCTTAAGGTAAGCATCGGCAACTACCGAAGCGGAGTTGTTGCCAATCATGCACGCACGGTGGCCAGGACTTGCCCATTCAGGGAAGAAACCGCTCTCAAGGTAAGTATTAAGGAGGCCGGACTGCATCTGCTCAGCCATTTCGGGGTAAACAAGGTTGATGAAAGGGAACAAGCAACGGAACGTGTCCCAAAAACCGGTGTCGGTGAACATGCAACCGGGCAAGACTTGCCCGTTGTACGGACTGTAATGCACCGTATCTCCTGCTGCCGTCACCTCGTGAAGCATCCTTGGGAATAACACCGAACGGTAAAAGCAAGAGTAGAACGTGCGGAGGTTGTCGATGTTGCTGTCGTTGACGGTAATGCGCCCGAGAGTCTCATTCCACTTGTCGCGGGCAGCCTCTTTAACCTCATCGAAAGTCTTGCCCTCAACCTCCTTCAAGTTTTGCAAGGCCTGCTCGTGACTGATGAACGACGAGGCCACCCTGACGTTGACCCTCTCGCTCTTGCCCGTCTTGAACCCGACAATAGCGCCGACGTGGTCGCCCGTGAGTTCATCGCGTCCCTCGGCGATAGTGCTGTCCGCCCACACCGCCCAGCTGTCGAAAGGCTTGTCGAAGGCAATGACAAAGTAGTTCCTGAAGTTGCCAGGCACGCCCCCGCTATTCTTAGTGCTGTAACCGGCAACCATGTTCGCCTCGGGAAGAAGCCTGATGTGCGAACCGTTGTCGAAGGCATCAATGACCAAGTACGATGCCTCGCTTTCAGGATAAGTGAAACGGAAAGCAGCGCAACGCTCTGTTGGCGACATCTCTGCCATCACGTCATGGTCGGCCAAGTAAACCTGGTAGTAGTAGGGTGTGGCCGTCTCTGCCTTGTGTGAAAACCATGACGCACGCTCGTCCTCGCCTATCTTAGTGCCTCCGGTAACGGGCATGAGCGAAAACTGCCCGTAATCGTTAATCCAAGGGCTCGGCTGGTGGGTCTGCTTGAAGCCGCGGAGCTTGTCGGAACTGTAGGTGTAAACCCAACCGTCGCCCATCTTGCCCGTCTGAGGAGTCCAAAAGTTCATCCCCCAGGGCAGAGCCACGGCAGGGTAAGTGTTGCCGTTCGAAAGAAGGAACTTTGAATCGGTACCCATCAAAATGTTGACATAATCCACAGGGGAAAGGACATCGTGCTCCTTAGTCAATTGGCCGCCGCAACCCGACAAGGCGATAATGACGGCAGCAATCACAGGTTTGAAGAAATGCATCTGCTTTGCCATATCGTTATAATTTATAGCGTAAAAATAAGAATAAAATCCATCGCTGCCCGCAGCCTTGAACATAAACATCATTTGTGCCGCATGACTGCAAAGGCCGAGGCGGTTCATTCCTTTTTATGTACCTTTGTTCACGGTCATGGCATAACAATTAGTTACAGATGGAAAAGAAAATATCAGTAGTCATAAACACCTACAACGCCGAGAAGTTCTTGGCACAGGTCATCGATGCAGTCAAAGGCTTTGACGAAGTACTCGTCTGCGACATGGAAAGCACCGACAACACCGTAGACATAGCAAGCAGCAAAGGATGCAAAATCGTCACATTCCCCAAAGAAGGGCATGTAAGCGCTGAACCGGCAAGAACCTTCGCAATACAATCGGCAACCCACCCTTGGGTGCTTGTCATCGATGCCGACGAAATAGTGACGCCGGAACTGCGTGACTACCTTTATCATATAATCGAAAGCGATGATTGCCCGAGGGGACTATACCTGCCGCGAAAGAACTTCTTCATGGGAAAGTTCATGCACTGCTATTACCCCGACCACCTGCTGCGCTTTTTTGTGAAAGACGGTACCGTATGGCCGCCATACGTCCACACTATGCCAATAGTGCAGGGGAAAGTCGAGAAAGTGCCGGCAAGCAGGAAAGACCTCGCGATCGTGCATCTGGCCAATGACAGCGTATCGGACACAGTGCGCAAAACAAACCAGTACACCGAAAATGAAGTCCACAAAAGGGCGGCAAAACGCTACGGGATATTTGCATTGCTTGCAAGGCCGCTGTTCCGGTTCCTAAAGGCATATATCATTAAACGCGGATTCCTTGACGGAAAAGCCGGGCTGGTCTGCGCATTGAACCAAGCCTGCTACCAGTTTGTCATGGTGGCGAAGATAATAGAGAATAGGCAACAAAAGGAAAGATTGCCGGACACCGGCAACTCATAACAGCCTTTTCAGGAAATAACCCGAACGAAGCCTCTCCGAACACTGGCGGACGTTAGTCTCAATGAGCTGCCTCTCCTCAACGGACAAGCCGGCTAGCCTCTCGTTTATTTCATGCAAAGACCTGACGGAGATGCCCAAATGGTTGCCGCAAATGAAATCCCTTAGCGACGACTCTTCCCATATTATCACGGGCTTGCAAGCCGCCAAATACAACGAAATCTTATGCGACGAGTTAAACCGCAGGTACTCGCCGGCGCTGCCACTGCAAGTCTCTATGCTGTCGCCATCCCAGGCAAGACCCCAGTCGCCCTCAATCTGGTTTATCTCTTCAGGCTGGAACTTTCCCTTGTAACGGCAGTTTGCTGAATCGGTGAAGCCGGAGGGCTTGACACCGTACAAATTGAAATCCACACCCGGCGCAAGATGGCGTAACCCGTTGATGAACGTACTCTTGCGCAAATTGCCCGCGAAAACTACTGTATTCCCCGACGCATTGGCAGAGCTTGCAACGGATTCAGACAAATAATCGAACAGGTAGAGGATCTTGACCCTTTCCTCATCAATACCGGTGAGGCGCACCAAAGTATTCTTCATCTCGGGAGTGTGGACTATCACTTTCGCGCATCTCAACAGAATGGAAGCCAACCCATCCTCAATGCCGCCGCCCTCACGCAGACCATGGATATCGTGGATAAGGCATTCCACCTCACCATCAAAACGAGACAGAAGTGAGTTGATGAAAGCAATGTTCTTCCATCGCGAACTGAACAGGTAGTAAGGATATTGAATGAATAGTTTCCCACCCCCGCGCATCATTGATGCGAGCCTGCGCAAATGGTACCACGCCATGACGTTGTTCACCCAACTGCGCCTGTCCTTGCGCAGCATGCAAGGAACGTAACCCGACGACGAAAGGCACGCATCGGCATCACGCCTTGCCTTGTACCCGGCATCGTAGATGCTCTCACCGCCCGCAATCTGCAAATAGTACTTCATGGCATACTCAAAAATCAGCGTCCAAAGCTTTTTCAATAACGGGAGCCATATCGTAATACTTGTATTCGGCAAGCCTACCGCCGAAAAACACGCGTCCCTCGTTGCCGGCAAGCGACTTGTAACGGGCATACAAAGCGTTGTTGCGCTCGTCGTTGACGGGATAGCACGGCTCCAAACCCTCCGACCATTCAGAACTGAACTCCTTGGAAGTGACAGTAACCGGACAAGCATAAACCTCGTCACCGAACATCTCGAAATGCTTGTGCTCGATAATGCGAGTGAAAGGCTCTTCCGCGCCGGTATAGTTTACCACGGCGTTCCCTTGGTAATTGGGCGTATCGTGCCATTGCTCAACGAAATGCACCGAACGGTAGTCGAGGCGACCATAGCAATATCCGTAGAACTCGTCAATCCTCCCGGTGAAAACTACCTTCTCGGCCAAACCCTCCCAATAAGATCGGTCAGAGAAGAAGTCGGCGCCGGTGAGCGTCTCAATGCCCTCAAGCAGACCCTCGATAAGTTTGTTGTAACCGCCAACGGGGATGCCCTGATACCTGTCGTTGAAATAGTTGTTGTCGAAAACCATACGCAACGGAAGCCTCTTGATGATGAAAGGAGGCAAATCAGAACATTTGCGCCCCCATTGCTTCTCGGTATAACCCTTGACCAAGGCCTCATATAGGTCACGGCCAACCATGGACAGGGCTTGCTCTTCAAGGTTCGACGGCGAACGCCCGTTGAGCCTGCGCGCCTCCTCTACCTTCTGGGCATCGAGTTTGGCCATAGCCTCAGCAGGAGTGGACACACCCCACATCTGCCGGAATGTGTTCATGTTGAAAGGCAGGTTGAAAAGCATCCCCTTGTAATTGGCAAGCGGAGTGTTGGTATAGCGATTGAACTCCACGAAACTGTTCACGAAATCCCATACGCGCTTGCTCGAAGTGTGGAAGATGTGCGCGCCGTATTTGTGGATGTTGATGCCGTTGGCCTCCTCGCAATAGACGTTGCCGCCAAGATGACTGCGCTTGTCTATGACAAGGCAACGCTTCCCCTTGCGCCTTGCTTGACAGGCGAAAGTCGAGCCGAAAAGCCCGGAACCAACGATAAGATAATCATATCCGGCCATCCTGACAGCATCAACGTATCACCTTGTCGGGAAACAAACGAGACAGAAAGGCCTCAAGCCTACTGCGGGTGCGGGATTTCTTGATATGCAACGGCACCGTGCTGAAATCCATGCCGCGCAAGCGCTCTATCTCCTCGTCGAGGGTCAAGCCCTCGAAATGCGATTTCTGAACGAACTCCGCTATCATGGGAAGCCAAAACTGCTTGTTGCCCCAATAGTGGAGGATGACATCGCAGGCAGCGAACATCTCAAGACGCTCCTGCATGGCTATCGAAAAAGCGTACTGCTCGACCGTCAAGCAACGCAACTTGGCATCAAGGGCGAACTTGCAAATGGCAAGGGCATGGCTGGCTATGGGTTCTATCAAGCCCGACGGGATGCCAACTACGCCGGAGTTCCACATCACGTGGTTCATAGTTATCGTAGTGCCGCCAATGGTGCGGCCTCCCAATGCCTTCCACATCCTCCTCTGGCTCCGATACATCACTGAAGGATGCTTCTCCTTGACATGCATCACCCCCTTGCCAGAGGCAACAAGCCCGGCAAGCCCGCCGAGGGGAGAGGTGACAACCGTGTCGCAGTCGACAAACAGCATGTCAAGGTCCGGGAAACGGCGGGAGAAGTCGATGATTGCCTGTATCTTAGTCGTGTAAACGTAACCCGTGTCCGATAACCAGCCGCCTTGCAAGCCGGCGGAAATGTCGACAGTTTCTATGCGCCCGGACAACCGTTTGTATAGCCAAGGGCGGTCGGTGTAAAGGATCACAGGCATTCCCGTGCCCGTGAACCGCAATGCGGAAACGATGGCAAAGTATGTCTGCAAATGGAAACGCGCCTCGCTGCCGAACGAAAGGAACACCAACGCAGCCTTGCCCGATGACGGATTGGGTGAAAGAACAGGCTGGAAACCATCAGCCGCACCCATGCCAGTTGAGTCGGTCGTCATATCCGGTGAGAGTATTTAGAATGTAAGGTCATATCGCTTTTTGGCAAAAGTAGCAAAATGTTCCATACTTGCACGCCATTTCTTGCTTTAATTCACGCCTAAGTGCCCTTGGCCGACAGCCGCCCGCCATGCGCCGCGTCAGATTATCCTCCGCACCGTGCCCTTGCTGTAGTGGCGGAACAGCTGGTCGAAGTTGTCGGCAACGTTGTCGGAGGCCATTGAGCTGTCGCGCATGACGAAGTAGCGGGGCTTCATCTTGGCTATCGCCGTGATAGTGCTTTTGGATATGCCACTGTCGAAGCAGGCTATGAGGTAGTTGCCGCCAACCATGAACACTTGCTTGCCGTCAATGCCGCGCTGCTCGATAGCGGCCAACAGCTTGTCGCGCAGTTTGCGGAAGTCTATTCCCCTGACTGTTTGTCCGTTGCCGTCGGTGTGTTCGGTGACGCAGTGCGGGAAGAGGGCGGCTATCTTCTCGACGTTCGCGGCGGTTGCGTCGGGGGTTTGCATTTTCATCTTTTCCATAATGCAATGTTTTGACGGGTTGCTGCGGCTGCATCTACTGCGCGTCGTACGGCGTTGCAGGCGTGACTTTCCTCGCAAATATACAACCATTTTCGTTGAATCCTCCACGCCGGGGCCGTGCCTCCGCACGAAGCGCACGGCGCGGCGGGACGCTGTCTAGCATCAGGCGGGATGTTCTCTTGCCTCAAGCAGCACGCTATCCTGACTTGGGCGGGATGCAAAGTTTCCCCGGGTTACATGTTATCTTTATTTTTACCTTAAAATTATGTATTTGCAAAGTAAATATATATAATCTTACGGTAAAAATATATATTTTTACCGTAAAAACAAAGATTGCATTCTATGCAAGGCAGGATTGCATTGTATGCCGAGGAATATTGCATGCCAGGCGTGCCAACATGCTGCGGAGTGCTATGCCGGGCAGAGCCTTGCTTGTTGTTAAACAGTTGGTTTTCAGAAGAAGAACAGGTAGCACACGAGCGTTGCCGCCGTCAGTCCGACGAAATCGGCTATAAGCCCGCACGGCAGGGCATGGCGTGTTTTCTTGATGCCTACGCTGCCGAAGTACACGGCAAGTATGTAGAAGGTGGTGTCGGTGGATCCTTGCATGACGCTCACCAGTCGCCCGACGAAAGAGTCAGGACCGTAGGTGGTCATGGCATCTACCATAAGTCCCCGCGCTCCGCTGCCGCTGAGGGGTTTCATCAGAGCCGTGGGCAGTGCGGGTATGAAGCTGCCGTCGATTCCGCAGGCTTTGGCAAGCGCGGCAATGCCTCCTATGAGCCAGTCCATAGCACCCGAGGCGCGGAACACGCCGACGGCCACAAGTATGGCAACGAGGTAGGGTATGATCTTCACGGCGGTTGCGAATCCGTCTTTCGCCCCGTCGATGAACGCCTCGTAGACGTTCACGCGCTTGGCGGCGGCGGCAACGATGAATGCCACTATCACCCCGAAGAGGAATACGTTTGCAACGAGCGTCGACCAAGTGCCCATCGCCGCGCGTCCCATTCCGGCGAAGAGCCATACCACGCCTGCAACGACGAGGGTGGCCGTGAGCAGGAAGATCAGCAAGGTGCGGTCAAGCAGGTTGATGCGCTGCCAGGCGCACACTGCTATCAATCCGGCGAGCGTCGAGGCGAAGGTGGCGATGAGTATGGGCAAGAACACGTCAGTGGGTTGCGCCGCCCCGAGCTGCGAGCGGTACATCATTATGCTCACCGGGATTATCGTCAGCCCCGAGGTGTTCAGCACGAGGAACATGACCATGGCGTTTGATGCCGTATCGCGCCCTCCGTTGAGTTCTTGCAGCTGCTTCATAGCCTTGAGCCCCAAGGGGGTGGCGGCGTTGTCGAGCCCGAGCATATTTGCCGAGAGGTTCATGAATATCGACCCGTTGACGGGGTGTCCCTTGGGCAACCCCGGGAAGAGGCGCGAGAATACCGGGCTCATGACGCGTGCCAGGAAGTTGACGACGCCTCCCCTCTCGCCGATTTTCATTATTCCCATCCACAGCGTGAGGACTCCGGTCAGGCCTATGGCGAGGCGGAAGGCGGTTTCAGCCGAGGCGAAGGTCGATTCCATGACCGCGTTGAACACTTGCGTGTCGCCGAGGAACAGCGTCTTTGCTGCTGCAACGACGAATGCTATGACGAAGAATCCTATCCAGATGTAGTTCAATACCATTGCTGCGCCCTTATTGCATTGTTCTGCGAGCGTAAAGATAGTGCATGCTGCGCGCCTTGCCAAACGGCGCGCGGGTTTTGCATCTGCGGCTTCGATCCGCCGTTTTGCAGAGGTCTCGATTTGGAAACAAAAACATTATTTTTGTAAAGTATAATCCGGCAGCTATGGTAAAGAAAGAATCTCTGAAACTTTTGAAGACAAGAAAGTCCGTGCCGTATGGGATGACGAGCAGGAGAAATGGTATTTTTCTGTAGTGGATGTTGTTGCTGTCCTTACTGACAGTTCAGATCCCACAGCTTATTGGAGAAAACTGAAACAACGTCTTAAAACAGAAGGGAATGAAACCGTGACAAATTGTCACGGTTTGAAAATGCTTGCACCTGACGGCAAGATGAGGCTGACTGATGTTGCTGACACCGAGCAGCTTTTTCGTATTATCCAATCCATCCCGTCACCAAAAGCGGAGCCGTTCAAGCACTGGATGGCAAGCGTTGAGTCTGAGCGGATTGACCAGATGCAAGACCCGGAGCTGTCCTTAGAGCAGGCAATGCGTGATTATAAACGTTTGGGGTATTCCGACAACTGGATAAACCAGCGTTTGAAAAGCATTGAAGTCAGGAAAGGCCTCACGGACGAATGGCAAAGAGTGGCGGCAGCGTGGCTAAAGCTGCAAGGACACAGCTTTAGAAGCAATTAGGGCGTTCAGTAATAACTTCAGCAAAAGCAAGTGATTATCTTTTGCCGCAAGAAGGTGAGACGAAGCAATTAGATTTTAACGACAATGAATAACAGCTTTGGGGCCTCTGCAAGCTCCATTTTGCATCCAAATTGCAAAATATAGCATACTGATTGCCTGCAAGTCCGCCCTTTGCTGCGGGTAGTGCGCCTTTAGCACCAAAAGTTGTATCTTTGCCACATTAACCAAAGATACAGTTAGGATGGAGAATGTATTGTCGATATACAACACTCTCAGCCGCCAGAAAGAGGTTTTTGAGCCTGCCCATGCTCCACACGTGGGGCTTTATGTCTGCGGTCCTACCGTTTACGGCGACCCCCATTTGGGCCATGCGCGTTCGGCCGTGACGTTTGACTTGTTGTTCCGTTACCTGAAGTTCTTGGGATACAAGGTTCGCTACGTACGCAACATCACCGATGTCGGGCACCTTGAGGACGAGGCCGGCGAGGGTGAGGACAAAATCGCAAAGCGGGCGCGCCTTGAGCAGCTTGAGCCTATGGAGGTGGCGCAGCACTATGCCAACCGCTACCATGAGGCTATGGGCGCGCTGAATGTTTTGCCTCCGAGCATTGAGCCGTTAGCCTCCGGGCATGTCATCGAGCAGATTGAGCTGGTGCGGCAAATCCTCGGCAACGGTTTTGCGTACGAGAGTGAGGGTTCGGTGTATTTCGACGTGGCCAAGTACGATGCCGCGCACGGTTACGGCCGCTTGTCGGGGCGCAACCTTGACGAGTTGCTGAACACCACGCGCGAGCTTGACGGGCAGCAGGAGAAGCGCAACCCTGCCGATTTCGCTTTGTGGAAGAAGGCGCAGCCCGGCCACATCATGCGCTGGCCGTCGCCTTGGGGCGATGGTTTCCCAGGGTGGCACTGCGAATGCACGGCGATGGGGCGCAAGTACCTTGGCCGGCATTTCGACATACACGGGGGCGGCATGGACTTGATCTTCCCCCACCACGAGTGCGAAATAGCGCAGGCCGAGGCTTCCGGTGAGGGCGGCACGGCGCGCTACTGGATGCACAACAACATGGTGACGGTCAACGGCAAGAAGATGGGCAAGTCGTTAGGCAATTTCATCACCCTTGAGGAGTTCTTCAGTGGGTCACATGCGTTGCTTGCGCAGTCTTATTCGCCTATGACTATCCGCCTTTTCATATTGCAGGCTCACTACCGTAGCACCCTTGATTTCAGCAACGAGGCATTGCAGGCGGCTGAAAAGGGGTTGCAACGCCTGTTAGAGGCATCTGCCAACCTCGGCAAGATAGTTCCATCAAACGCCACCACCGCCAGCGTTGCAGGCTTGCAAGGCAAGTGCCGCGCTGCGATGGACGATGATTTGAACTCTCCAGTTGCCATAGCCCATCTGTTTGATGCTGCCAAGGCGATAAATTCAATCTGCGCCGGGCATGCTTCTATCACTGCCGCCGACTTGGACGAACTTAAATCGACGTTCAACACGTTCATGTATGACATTCTCGGCTTAAAAGATGAGTCGGCTTCGGCATCCTCCCAAGGCAATGATGCTTTCTCCGGTGCTGTGGAGCTATTGTTAGAGATGAGGCAGCAGGCCAAGGCGAAGAAGGATTGGGCTGCGGCCGACATGATACGCGAGCGGCTCACCGCGCTTGGCTTCACTATCAAGGATACTAAGGACGGGGTTGAATGGAAGCTCTGACGCAGGTTTGTTTTAACTGACGAGCAAGCTGCGTCTGTTGCATTATCTTTTCCGCCATGAAAACAGCGAGGGCAATGTTGCAAGTCGGCGACGTAGTGGTTTCCCATGACGTGCTTGCCGAGTGTTTCGTGTGCGACGTGGGTGCTTGCCACGGGATGTGCTGCATTGAGGGAGATTCAGGCGCGCCTGTCGGCGAGGACGAATTGGAACGCCTTGAAGAGATGTTGCCTCTCGTGTGGGACGATCTTCCGGATGCTGCCAAGGCTGTCATTGACCGCCAAGGCGTTGCCTACGTTGATTGCGAAGGAGACTTGGTCACTTCGATAGTCGATGGTCGCGACTGCGTCTTCGCCTGCCGCGACGCTTCCGGCAATTGCCAGTGCGCCATAGAGAAGGCCTGCCGTGCCGGGCTGACCGATTTCCTTAAGCCTGTTTCCTGTCACCTCTACCCTATCAGGGTGGGCAACTATGGTCCCTACAAGGCATTGAACTACAACCGCTGGGATTTGTGCAAGGCAGCAGTGCAGCTGGGCCGTGCCAAGGGAGTGAGGGTTTATGAGTTCCTCGAAGAGCCTCTTGTGCGCAGGTTCGGGCGCGAGTGGTATGACGAGTTGCTTATCGCGGTGAACGAGATGAAAGCACAGGGAATGTTGTGACGGCAGGCGGTTGTTGCCCATAGATAGAGAACACCAAAGGCGGCCGCATGGCCGCCTTTGGCTATGTTTGGAGCGGTATTGCCCTTATTTGGCGAATTTGATTTGCTCTCCGTCCACCGTTGCGATATACACACCTGCCGGCATTGCTGCCATCGAGATTACTGACACTCCGTTGAACGTTGCTATGCGCACTCCTGCCGTGTCATAAATGTCGATGCGTTGCGCTCCGGCAGCATATAGCGTTTGCGTGGTGCTGTCGTAGTATGCTTTGGCCGTTTGTACGCTTTGCATGCCTGTGGCATCGGTCGCTTCTGCCACGATGTTGGTTTCTTCTTGTATTGTTCCCGTGTAGGCGTAGCTGCCAGAATCCTCATCGTAGTTGAGTTCAACCGTTTGGGTGTTGACTGCCATCTCGACTTTTATTGATTTCGTATCGTCGAGGTTCGTTACCGTCACCGTGTATTGCGTTCCTTGCTCGAGTTCATCGCCTGATTCCACTTCTCCGTCTGCGGTTTCTACTGTCATTGAAACGAAGTCAGCCGCGTCGCCAGTCAGCTCGTATGTGAGTGCATAGGTCGGGAGTATCACTTCGTTGACTTGTATGGTGAAGTCGTATGCCACTCCGTTCCTTAGTTCGCTGTAGAAGTCGGTGAATACCTTCGATGGCCAGTCGTCGGTAGCCGGGTTCGGTGCCATGTATACTATCCTCATTCGGTATGTCCCCGGGGCGATGCCAGTGGGGATTGAAATAGTCCTTTTCCATCCCTCTGCTATGCTTCCGCTGCTGTCGCCGAAATTGTTGTCCGCGCTGTTGGTGCCTACAGACCCGTATATTTCATTGCTCTCGTCGAAGTCGAAGTCATTGTCCCAGTCGATGAACAGTGTCTGCCTTGTCCAAACGAGTTCAGGTTCGAGAGTGTAGGAAAAAAACCCATATCTGAACGTGACGTTATCGTCGTATGTCCTCAGCAGCAAGGTGAAAGATGTCGTCCCCTCGTCAACCTCGATAGGCACTTGGGTTTTGTCGATTACCGCCCCGTCTTCCTGCTTTGTGTGGAGTGTTGTGTACCAAGTGAAGGGGAGTTCATCTTCCGAGTTGCACTCGAACAATGTATTGTAATCGCTTCCGTTGACGCTATAGCTTGCGTATTCGAGGTATCGGTTTTGCTGGTCAAGCCCCGTGATGTAGTAGCGGGTCATTACCGGGTATGTGGTTTCAATGAAATATGCAGTCAAGTCGAAATCGGTTGTTCCTTCGTAGGTGTATGGGTTGCGGTAGCTTATTGTGTCATTGTTGCTGTCAACCCACCTGTAGAACATGTAGCCTTCGGCTGGCGTTGCCGTGAATGTAACCGGCGTGGTGTTGTATACGGTTATGCTTGTGCCGCTTGCCCCGTTGATTGCCACCGTGCCCTTTGATTCGTCTTCAGATTTGACTGTTATGGTCTTTACGTTTTCGCTGTAATCCAACTCAACGAAGAACCATCCCGAGGCGTATGCCATTCCCCTCGAGAAAACTGTCACGCCCCAGCTGTAGTCTGAGGTCATGGCATTGAGGTAGGCAGCAGTCGAGTATCCTGTCCAGTCCAAGCAATATTGGTAGTCGACAGTGTTGTTGCTCCCGTCATCCACGCTTTTGCTTGTGATAAGATTCCATGTCGAGCCCTCGCCGCTTGCCGTCATCTCGAGCGGGGTGTTTTCTCCTGGAACAGTGCTTGTGGGGACAAGCAGCTCGTTTCCAGTGTAATGCACTATCCTGACATAGTCGCCGTCGGCCTCAAGCCTCCAAGCATAAGTCAACAAGGTTTCGTCATCTACATTACCGATGATGCCGGTAGCGTAGCGTTCTGTTCTGAGGTCAGTGCCGTCATAATACATGTAACGGTTGTCCCTGTTCGCTTCAGTGTAGTGCGACGACATCATGGCGTACCATACAGGATTTTCCGACGTGCTCGTCTGAGGGTCTACCACAGTCACTCCGTCAGGTATTGTCACCTGCGCCGAAGCTGCCAGGAA
>CAZWPW010000010.1:0-23032 GCA_964635525.1 uncultured Bacteroidaceae bacterium | reverse complement strand
GAAAATCAAAGTCGTAGGCGAAGAGAGATTCTCCATGGCCAACTTCCAAGCTACTGTGGTTTCGTCGGAATCTGCTGGGCGAAGAACAAGCATCGACAGTTTCCCGTCATGGTTCTTCATCTTCTCCAAGAGCCTTATTTGCGCCTCCTGCTCAACAGGCTGGTGCGTAGGCCCGTCCTCGCCGACACGGAAAGCATCATGCGAGAAGATGAACTTGACAGGCAACTTCATCAATGCAGCCATGCGCATTGCCGGCTTCATGTAGTCGGAGAAGACGAAGAACGTCCCGCAAGCCGAATGGACACCGCCGTGCAGGGTTATGCCTATGCAGATGCATGCCATGGTAAGCTCTGCCACGCCTGCATGGATGAAAGCACCGCCGAAGTCGTCTTTGGTGATGACACGTTTATTTTTCAGGAATCCGTCGGTCTTGTCTGAATTGCAGAGGTCAGCCGACGAAACTATCATGTTGTCGATTTTCTCCGATAGGATGCCAAGGATGTTTGCCGATGCCGTGCGCGTGGCAACGCCGCGTTTTTGCTTGATTGAGTACCAATCTATTTCCGGGAACTTGTTCGCGAAGTAATCCTCTAATTTCTTGGCAAGTTCCGGATGCTGCGCAGCCCACTCTTGCTTTTCCTTGCGCTTTTGGGCAACGATAGCAATGAGTTCCTCCCTGCGATTGTCATAGAGGCGTTGCACCTCGGGGAAAACCGCGAACGCGTCGGCAGGGTCGCCTCCAAGATTCTTTACCGTTTCTTCGTATGACGCGCCGCTCTTGCTCAAGGGCTGCCCGTGCGTAGAGCATTGCTTCTCGAAATTCCCGCCCTCGGCAGTCACTACGCCCTTGCCCATGACGGTTCTGCCGATAATCAACGTAGGCTTGTGTTGCTCGGCCTTAGCAAGCATGAGTGCCGAACGTATCTCATCGGCGTTGTTGCCGTCGATCTCTATCACTTTCCAGTCCCAAGCCCTGTATTTCTTCGCAACATCCTCGCTGGTCACCTCATTGGTATAGGTCGACAGCTGCACCTCGTTTGAATCGTAGAACATGACCAGGTTGCCAAGCCCCAAATGGCCAGCCAGCCGCCCTGCGCCCTGCGAAATCTCCTCTTGGATACCACCGTCAGAAATGTAGGTGTAGATGGTTTGGCTCATTATGTTGCCGAACTGCTCACGCAAGAACTTCGCGGCTATGGCCGCGCCAACGGCGTAAGCATGGCCTTGCCCAAGAGGGCCGGACGTGTTCTCGATACCTCTCTCAACATTCAGCTCCGGATGCCCGGGCGTGGGGCTGCCCCATTGACGGAAATTCTTCAAGTCGTCGATGCTGAACTTCCCAGCGAAGGCCAAGGTCGCGTAAAGCATGGGCGACATATGGCCCGGGTCAAGGAAAAACCTGTCCCTGCCCTCCCAAAAAGGATTCTCGGGGTCATAAACCATGAATTCCGAGTACAGGATATTGATGAAGTCAGCTCCGCCCATTGCACCGCCAGGATGCCCCGATTTGGCTTTTTCTACCATTGCCGCTGTCAATATCCTTATGTTGTCAGCAGCACGGTTCGATATGTTGTTGTCCATGTTTAGTTGTAAAATTTACACAAAGATATACATATATTTGTCAAAACGGGCAATGTACCGCATTTTGCCAAGTTTCACGGCGAAACATAATCGGCACACGCTCCATGCCAGGGGAGCGCAGCTTCAACCCAAGGCTATGTCCGCAACCATTGCAGGGTCATGGACTATGTGCGCAGGATTGCACTGCAGCAGTTCGCTTTCAGGGCTGAAGCCCCACGTCACCCCGCACGCATCGACTTGCGCGTTCGCCGCTGTCTGCATGTCGATGCACGAGTCGCCGACGAACAACACGTCACTGCGGCTGCACCCGCTCATGGATATTATGCCGTTGACGATTGCCGGGTCAGGCTTGGGCGGAACATTCTCCTTGTTCCCCTCAACGGCCGTGAAAGGCGTTTCGGGAAAGAAATGGCCGATCAACGCCTTAACCGCCTTGTCATACTTGTTCGAGGCAACCGCAATGCCCACTCCACTGGCTGACAAACGGGCAAGCAGCTCCTTGATGCCGTCGTAAGGCCGCGTCAAATCGCAATTGTGCATGCTGTAATGCGCAATGAACGACGCCCTCATCCTCGCAAGGGTCTCGCTCGTTGCCTGTCCCGCTGGCAATGCCCTCTCAAAGAGCTTCATTATACCGTTGCCCACGAACCGCCTGTAGGCGGATGTCTCATGCAGGGCGAACCCGTTCTCGGCCAATGCATGGTTAGTGCTGCAAGCTATGTCGCCTATGGTATCGAGAAGAGTGCCGTCCAAATCGAAAATAACAAGTTTCTTCATACCCCTGTCGCAAATCTATCCAACTGCAAACCTAATGCTTTTCTGCCAGATTGCGAAGAGATGCAACGCCCCGGCATCTGCACGAAACGCCGCCTTAATCAATAATTCGTATATTTGCACACGCATTAAACAAAGAACAATTATGGGATATAATCTTTTGAAAGGAAAAAAAGGCATCATATTCGGAGCATTGGACGAGCAATCAATAGCATGGAAAGTTGCAGTCCGGGCAGCCGACGAGGGAGCGAAAATCACACTGTCAAACACCCCGGTGGCAGTAAGGATGGGAGACATAACTAAGTTGGGAGAAGAACTCAACGCCGAAATAATAGAAGCCGATGCAACAAGCGTCGATGACCTTGCAAACGTCTTCAAACGGTCAATGGAAGTGCTCGGAGGTCCAGTAGACTTCGTGTTGCACTCGATAGGCATGTCGCCTAACGTCAGGAAAAAACGAGCCTACGACGACCTCGACTACACACTTCTCAGCAAGACATTGGACGTATCAGCAGTCTCCTTCCACAAGATGCTGCAAACAGCAAAAAAGATGGGAGCAATTGCCGACTACGGCTCCGTCGTGGCACTGACCTACGTGGCAGCGCAAAGGACACTGTTCGGATACAACGACATGGCCGACGCAAAGGCAATGCTCGAATCAGTGGCGCGCAGCTTCGGGTACATCTACGGGCGTGAACACAACGTGAGAGTCAACACAATATCGCAATCGCCAACCATGACAACGGCAGGATCAGGAATAAAAGGCATTGACAGCCTCATGGACTTCGCCGACAGGATGTCGCCGCTCGGGAACGCAACAGCCGACGAATGCGCAGGATACTGCATCATGATGTTCTCGGACTTGACACGCAAGGTGACAATGCAAACGCTATTCCACGACGGAGGATTCTCAAGCATGGGAATGAGCCTCAGAGCCATGGACCAATACGAAAAAAGCTTCGACAAGTACCGTGACGAAAACGGCAACATAATATACGGATAAGACTATGCCACGCGCAACAATGTCGATAACTCTACTGGCTATGCTGCTGCTGTGCGCCTGCTCGCAAGGCAAACAGCGCAGCGCAAACCACATTGACATACTGCGCTACGACAAGACACAGTACGAATACATCGAGTTCCACAGCTTCGACGCCGCGCAGAAAATGAAGTCTGAATACTACCCGATGACAAAACTGCTCGTCGAAGACATACTGCGCATAGGCTCCATAGCCGACGACGACGTGCTGGCAAAGCTAAGGGATTACTACGCCGACAGCCTCCTTGTGCGGCTCGTCGAAGATGCGCAAAACAAGTTCACCGACATCACGGCAATCGAGAACGACGTGGGGCAAGCCTTCGCATCGCTGGCCAAGCACCTTCCCGCCGTGCGCATACCACGCGTTTACACGCAACTGACGGCACTGAACGAATCAATCATAGTAGCCGACACGCTGCTCGGCATAAGCCTTGACAAGTACATGGGAGCGGATTACCCGCTATACCCGATGTTCTACTACGCCTACCAGCGCAAAACGATGACTCCGGAAAGGATAGGCAACGATTGCGTCATGTCCCTGCTCGGCAGCAGCTACCCCTTCGACAAAAGGCAAATGCCAAACCTATGCAACCTCATGCTGCATTTCGGCCGAATAGCATACGCCACGGCGCAAATAACAGGCGCAGGACTGCAAGAACACCTCGGGTACAGCGACGAGGAATGGAAATGGTGCATCGAAAACGAAAAGAACATCTTCATCTACATGCTCGAACACGGGCACTTCCGCTCCGTTGACTACATGGTGCTGCGCAAATACATGGAGCCCGCGCCCTACGTGCAGTTCTTCGGAAAACAGTCGCCGGCAATGCTCGGGCACTGGGTCGGGGCGAGAATCATCGAAGCATACGTCGAGGCAAGCGGAGCATCGCTCGAAGACCTGATGAACGTGAACAACTACAACACCCTGTTCGCCAACTCGCGATATCTCAACATGTTCGTATAATGATTGAACCCGCCCTCTACCTGCTGCCCGTGCCAATAGCCGATGTCGAACCCGAAGCAGCCATGCCGCGCCGGAACATCGAAATAATGTCGCAAATCAAGTTCTTCATCGTAGAAAACATACGCACGGCGCGACGTTGGCTGAAGAAAGCAGACAAGGAGATAGACATAAACTCACTGACCTTCTTCGAACTGAACAAGCATACCAAGCCCGGCGAAACAGCCGACTTCCTCCTCCCGCTGCGGCAAGGCAACGCCGTGGGGCTGATGTCAGAAGCCGGATGCCCCGCCATAGCCGACCCCGGAGCCGGAATCGTGGCGCTCGCGCAAGCCGCCCACATGCGCGTCGTACCGCTCGTAGGCCCATCGTCAATACTGCTCGCGCTCATGGCATCGGGATTCAACGGGCAAAACTTCGCCTTCAACGGATACCTCCCAATAGGCAAAGACGAACGAAACAAGGCAATAAAACACTATGAACGAAAGGCTTACGACGAGGGACAGACGCAAATCTTCATCGAAACGCCATACCGCAACAACCGAATGCTCGCCGACATAGCAGCCGTTTGCCGCCCGGCGACGCGGCTCTGCGTAGCAGCAAACATCACATGCCACGACGAGAAGATAGTGGCAATGCCCGTCGCAGAGTGGAAAAGAAAGCCCGCCGAGCTGCCGAAAGTCCCTTGCATCTTCCTGATAAGCAAATGACCGGAAAGCCGGGCAAGCCGGCTGCTCCATGGATGCAAGCGTGGCAAAACCATCTTCCACCGCACCAAAAACCAAACCGGGCAGCATGCAAATCTTGATTGCGTTCGATGCGGAATTTGCATGCGCATAACCAAAAGCATGCTTGGTCAGCACGCAAAGTTTCATTGGGCAGTATGCAAAGTTGCCTTGGGTTATATATTATCTTTATTTGCAGGTTAAAATTATATATTTTTACCGTGCAAATACATATTTTTACCTTAAAAACATATATTTTTAAGGTAAAAATAAAGATTTCATGCCACCCGGGGTGGTTTTTCTTCCCGCCTGTGGAAAGATTGCATACTACCCAAGGCAACTTTGCTTCTTTCCCAAGGTGAGATTGCATGCAACCTATTGGCCGATTGGGTGCGGCCCTATGTTGCCTTGGGAGGCGAGCCGTTCTGTTTTCCGGGTTTGAAATCGTTGTTTGCGAGGCTTATAGAGGCGTCACTGATTGCTTGTCCCGAACTTATCGTGCATGAAATCCTGCAGTTTGGCAAGTTCGTCGCGGTAATGCGCTGCCTCGATGAAGTTGGTTGCCTTAGCCGCTTCATGCATTCGTTTGCGTGTTAGTTCCATGTTTTTCCTGAGTTCTTTTTCCGTCATGTAGTTGATTACGGGGTCAGCGGCTATTGCCGGGGTTTCATCGCCGGCGTATGTTTTGTATTTTCTTTCTGTGTTTGTTGTTTCTTTTCCGGTTTGTTCGATGAGCGTGTTGCGGAGTTCTTTTTTGATTTGCTGCGGCGTTATTCCGTGCATTTCGTTGTATTTGAGTTGTTTTTCCCGCCTGCGGTTCGCTTCGTCGATTGTTTTTTGCATGCTTTCGGTTATTTTGTCGGCATACATCACCACTTTTCCGTTGACGTTCCTTGCCGCTCTTCCTGCCGTTTGGGTGAGAGAGCGGTATGAGCGCAGGAATCCTTCTTTGTCGGCATCGAGTATCGCGACGAGCGAGACTTCAGGCAAATCGAGCCCTTCGCGCAGGAGGTTCACTCCAACTAGCACGTCGTAGGTGCCTGCCCGGAGGTCTTCCATTATTTTCACCCTTTCGAGCGTTTCGACATCGCTGTGTATGTAGTTGCACCTTACTTCGTTTTTTGCGAGGTAGCCGGACAGTTCTTCCGCCATTCGTTTTGTGAGCGTGGTTACGAGTATCCGTTCGTCGCGTTCGATGCGTTGTTGTATTTCCTCCATCAGGTCATCGATTTGGTTTTTGCTTGGCCTGACTTCGATTGCCGGGTCTAACAGTCCTGTTGGCCTGATTATTTGCTCCACGACAACACCGAGGCTTTCTTTTAGTTCATATTCTGCGGGCGTTGCGCTGACGTAGATGACTTGGTTTGTCATGTTTTCAAATTCTTCGAAGGTCAGAGGCCTGTTGTCGAGTGCAGCTGGGAGGCGGAACCCGTATTCTACGAGGTTTGTTTTCCTTGCGCGGTCTCCTCCGAACATGGCATGTATTTGCGGCACGCTGACATGGCTTTCGTCGATGACTGTCAGATAGTCTTTGGGGAAAAAGTCAAGGAGGCAATACGGGCGGCTTCCCGGTTTCCGTCCATCGAAATAGCGCGAGTAGTTTTCTATTCCCGGGCAATGCCCGAGTTCCCGCAGCATTTCCATGTCATACGTCACACGTTCGTAGATTCGTTTTGCTTCAATTGGTTTTCCTTGTGCCTCGAAGTATTCCACCCTCTCCCTTAGGTCGTCTTCTATTTGTCGTATAGCCCTCAAGGTGCTTTCTTTAGTGGTCATGAAGAGGTTTGCAGGGTATATGTTGTACTCCGGGAAGGTTCTGAGGCTTTGCGCCGTTACCGGGTCGAGCTCCTCTATTGATTCCACTTCGTCACCCCAGAAGCTTATCCTGAGAATATTATCGGCATAGGCCAGCGCTATGTCCAGCGTGTCACCTTTGACCCTGAACGCTCCGCGTTGCAGTTCGATGTCATTCCTGACGTAGAGGCTATCGACGAGCCTTCGCAGCAGGACGTTCCTTGTTATTGTCTGCCCTGTTTTAATGTTTATTACGTTGTCGTAGAAGTCGGCGGGGTTTCCCATCCCATAGATGCAAGAGACTGATGACACGACGATTACATCGTTTCTTCCCGAGAGCAGTGACGATGTTGCCGCGAGCCTGAGCTTGTCGATTTCGTCGTTTATTGCAAGGTCTTTTTCTATGTATGTGTCGGTTGACGGGATGTATGCTTCCGGCTGGTAGTAGTCGTAGTATGAGACGTAGTATTCTACGGCATTGTTGGGGAAGAAGTTCTTGAATTCGGTGTAGAGCTGGGCTGCCAGTGTTTTGTTGTGGCTTAGGACGAGCGTTGGTTTGTTGGCTTTTGCCACGACGTTGGCTATGGTGAATGTTTTTCCTGAGCCTGTGACTCCGAGCAGTGTTTGCGCCCGCGCATTGGCTAGCACCCCTTCGGTGAGTTGCTTGATTGCTTCTGGCTGGTCGCCTGTTGGCTTGTATTCTGACGACAGTTCAAAATCCATTCGTGCTCAGAGGCTTAATTTGCGGAAGTAGTCGATTGTCTTTGCCAATCCCTCTTCGATTTGCACTTCCGGTTTCCATTCGAGGAGGTTCTTGGCGAGTGTTATGTCTGGTTTCCTCTGCTTTGGGTCGTCTCCTGGCAGCGGCATGAATTTGAGTTTCGAGGTTGACCCGGTGAGTTTGATTATCATTTCGGCGAGTTGCCTGATGGTGTATTCCTCCGGGTTTCCTATGTTTACGGGGCCTGTAAAGTCATCGGTGGTGTTCATTGTCCTTATAAGAGCCTCTATCAAGTCGTCGACATATTGGAAGCTCCTTGTCTGCGTTCCGTCTCCGTATATTGTTATGTCTTCGTTC
This sequence comes from uncultured Bacteroidaceae bacterium, assembly GCA_964635525.1. Classification (GTDB taxonomy): domain Bacteria; phylum Bacteroidota; class Bacteroidia; order Bacteroidales; family Bacteroidaceae; genus Avibacteroides. Next base: position 15,080 of record CAZWPW010000010.1, on the reverse strand, counting down.
TTGAGTGCTTGCGTGATGAAATTCGACACTACCCTTCCGTCGTTTACGCTCATGTTCGGCCCGTAGGTGTTGAATATCCTGACTATCTTTATTCGCGTTCCGTGCTGCCTGTGATAGTCCATCATCAATGTTTCTGCGCATCTTTTGCCTTCGTCGTAGCATGACCTTATTCCTATCGGGTTGACGTTTCCCCAATATTCTTCCCTTTGCGGGTGCATTTGCGGATCGCCGTATACTTCGCTTGTTGATGCATGCAGTATTTTGCTTTTCCCGTAGTCGGCAAGTTTGAGCATGTTTGATACTCCAATGACCGATGTCTCGACAGTCTTTATCGGGTCGAACTGGTAATGTATTGGCGATGCCGGGCATGCGAGGTTGTATATTTCATCTATTTCCGCCATATATGGCATTACGATGTCGTGCCTTACAGCCTCGAAATGCGGGTTTGCGATCAGATGCTTTATGTTTGCTTTTGATCCTGTGAAATAGTTGTCGAGGGAGATGACTTCGTTTCCTTCTTGCAATAACCTGGTGCACAGGTGCGAGCCTATGAATCCAGCACCTCCTGTAACTAATATTTTTTTCATTTCTTCTTCAGTGTTTCGTTTTTATCGCCTCAGTTGCCAATGTTTTCGCCGTCATTTTGTTGAAGCGCAAGTAAAACAATACGCCTGCCGTTGTCAGCCCTATTGGGTATGCGAGCCATATCCCGTACAGGCCTAACCCGAAGGTGAAGCCGAGCAGGTAGCTTGCCGGCAACGAGATTACAAAATAAGCAAAAAATGCGATGTACATCATCGGCTTGACGTCGGAAATTCCCCTTAGCGCGTTGGCGAAAACTATTTGCGTTCCATCTCCAATTTGGTACAATATCATGACGTAGACGAGCGTAGCTGCCATTGCGCTGACTTCTCTGTCATCGGTGAACCATCCTCCCATGGCATTTCGTGCAAGGAGATAGAATATGCTGACTGCCACAATGACCACGAGCACGAGGTGGAATCCGGCGAATGATGCCCGCCTCGCATTGCTTGTTTCCTGCATACCTTTGAAGTAGCTGACCCTGATTGCCGTTGCTGCCCCCACTCCATAGAGTATCATATAGCTGAGCGTGGCGAATGTTATTCCTATTTGGTGCGCTGCCAGTTGCAGGCTTCCGAGCCATCCCACCATTACTGCGCTGAGGTTGAACGATGCGCTTTCCATTCCCATTTGCATTGCTACCGGCCATCCTACGCTGTTCAATTTGCGGAACTGCGTCATTGACAGGTGCGATTGCAAGAATCCTTGGCGGTATGGCGCGTAACGCCTTGCCTTGGCAAAGATTACGATGAAGGCCAGCAGCATGGCTATCCTCGAGGCGAGTGTGCTGAGTCCCGCTCCGAGCAGTCCGAGTTCCGGTGCTCCGCATTTGCCGTAAATGAGGATGTAGTTCCCGATGATGTTTATTGCGTTTCCGGCGAAGAGTATCCACATCGGTGTTTTCGTGTCAGTTATCCCTTCGGCGAATTGCTTGAATGCGTTGAACAACATGACAAATATCATTGAGGCAAGCGTCACGAGGAAGTATGGCTTGACGTGCGGCATTAGTTCTTCTGGCTGGCCCATTTTGTCGATGTTGAAGTATAGCACCGTCATGATGGCGGTAATGAACAGTGCCATTATTGTGTTTGCCAACAAGCTGTTTTTCAACATTTCCCCTATGGATTCCCTGTCTCCCTTGCCGAACAATTCCCCCACGATTGGCGTCAAGCCGTAGGCGAATCCTGTCCCGAAGATTATTGCGAGGGTGAAGATGTTGTTTACGAGCGATGCCGCTGCCAATTCGATTGCGGTGTGCCGCCCGATCATTATGGTATCGGCAAATCCGAGTATTATCATTCCAAGTTGCCCGAAAACTATAGGCAACCCGATTCTGACCAGATGTATGTAGTGTTGTTTGTAAACACTTATGGCAAATTGTGACATAAGCGCGTGTGTAAGAGTGTTTTGAATAGCAGTATCGTGCGGTCAGACTGTTTTGTCGGTATATGCCGCCGCGAATGGTTTTAGGTTGTAGTTCGATGACATTGTTTCGCCGTAGGCACCTGCTGACCTTATGGCTATCAGGTCTCCGCGTTTTGTTTTGTTGACCCAAATGCCATTTGCGAATGTGTCGGATGATTCGCACACCGGGCCTACTACGTCGTATGGTTCTTTTGGTTCATTCGAGGTTAGGTTCTCTATTTCGTGCGATGCCCCGTACATTGCCGGGCGCACGAGGTTGTTCATTCCGGCATCGAGTATTATGAATTGTTTTCCGCATCCTTGCTTGACGTATGTTGCCCGGCTTACGAGCGTTCCGCACTGTGCTGTTATTGAACGTCCGAGTTCAAAGTGCACTGTTTGGTGGCTTTTTGCCTCGAGATGTGTTTTGAACACTTCGAAATAGGTTTTGAAATCAGCTACCGGTGCTTTGTCCGGGTTTTGGTAGTCTATGCCGAGGCCTCCCCCTACGTTGAGCGTTTCAACGGCAAGCCCTTTGCTTTCCAATTCGCGGGCAATGCCGTTCATTGTTTTGGCGAGCTTCTTGAAATCTTCCATTTCAGTTATTTGCGAGCCGATGTGGATATGTATCCCTTTGAAGTTTATGCCTTCGCAACTTTTTACGGTTCGTGCCACATCATCAATCAGGTCAACTGATATGCCGAATTTGTTTTCTTTGCGTCCTGTAGCAATTTGCCTTATTGTAGTTGCCTTTATGTCGGGGTTGAACCTTATTGCGATGTTCGCTTTTGTGCCTTTTGCCTGGCTCAACGCATCGATGACTGCAAGTTCCTCCAACGATTCGACATTGAAGCAGAATATTCCTTTGTCGAGTGCGAGATTTATTTCGTCGTCTGTTTTGCCGACTCCGGCAAATGTAATCTTGCTGCTGCTTATTCCTGCCTCGAGCGCGGCTTGTATTTCTTCTCCGCTGACGCAGTCTGCCCCGAAGCCTTGTTTCGCAATTATTTCCAGAAGTACCGGATTAGCATTTGCCTTTATTGCATAGTGCACCTTGTAATTCGGGAAGCCTTCGAGTTCAGTTTGTATGGCATTCAAGGTTGCCTGCAGCAATTCGGTGTCGTAGTAGTAGAACGGCGTTTTTCTTGTTTTGAAGCGTTCTATCGGGAAGTTTGCCATTTTTGTTTTCAGCTTAGGTTAAACAGGTTTTTATTGAGGGTCTGCAACGCCCTTACCTTGTCCTCGGACTTGATGAGGAAAGTCATGTTGTAGCGGCTTCCTCCGTAGGAGATCATCCTGACGGGGATGTCTTTCATTGCGTAGGCTATTTTTGCTTCTAATCCCACGTTGTCATGGTTCATATCGCCTACGATGCAGACAGTGCATAGGTTTGAGTCGACTTGCACGTTTCCGTAGTTTTTCAAGTCAGAGACTATCTCTTCAAGGTTCTTTGTGTTGTCAATTGACATTGAGACCCCTACTTCGGATGTGCAAACCACGTCGATTGGTGTTTGGTAGCATTCGAAAATTTCAAATATCTTTCTGAGGAATCCGTATGCGAGGAGCATCCGGCTTGATTTGATTTTTATTGCCGTTATGTTGTCCTTTACAGCTATTGCTTTGATTTCCCCCCTTTCGGTTTCATTTGATATTAGCGTTCCTGGCGCTTTCGGCTCCATTGTGTTCAGCAACCTGACAGGTATGTTTGCCGATTTTGCCGGTTGTACGCATGTCGGGTGGAGTATTTTTGCCCCGAAGTAGGCGAGTTCTGCCGCCTCGTCAAAACTCAGTTTCCTTATTGGGAAAGTGTTTTCTACGACTCTTGGGTCATTGTTCCTAAGCCCGTCGATGTCTGTCCATATTTGTATTTCCTCTGCTTGGATTGCTGCCCCTACGAGTGATGCGGTGTAGTCGCTTCCTCCTCGTTGGAGGTTATCTATTTCGTTGTAGATGTTCCTGCAAATGTATCCTTGCGTGACGTACAAGTCTGCATCTCCCGCCTTGGCTATTGCCTTGGCAATGTTTTCCTTGATGTACTTCATGTCCGGCTCCGAGTCCTTGTCTGTCTTTATGAAGTCAAGCGCGGGTATGATGACCGATTTGATGCCTTGTTCACGCAGGTATATGTTGAACATGTTAGTTGATATCAATTCGCCTTGCGCGAGGATTATCTTCTCTTCAAAGAGCGTGAACATGCCTTTCATCAAATCCCTGATTTGATGAAATATCTCTGAAATGATTGCCCATGCCTGGCTTTTTGAAGTGCCGTTGGAATATAGTCCATCGACATGCGCTTTGTAGCTTTGCTCGAGTTTGTTGAGTGTTTCGCTTGCTGCATGAATGTTTCTCTTGTGCATGTAGCCTGCTATCTCGACAAGGGTGTTTGTTGTCCCCGCCATTGCAGAGAGGACAACGATTTTCTTTTGCCCGTCATTTACCAACCGTGCAACGTCTTTCATCCTGCTTGCCGAGCCCACTGAGGTTCCGCCAAATTTCAATACTTTCATTTCTATGCTTGTTCTATGGCTTTGGGCTGCAAAGATAGCCCTTTATTTCAGTATTTTTTCTTTGCTGCTTCGCTACTTGCGTTGTTTTGCCTTTTTGCTAATGTTAGAAATGTGGCTGATGGCATGCATTTGGTTTTGGCCGGATGCTGTTTTACTTCGTTTCACCGGAGCATGATTGGGCATTGATTGCTTCGTTGATGTATTCAAATATTTCCTCTTTGCTATCGGGATTGAACCATTTTATGCTGCTGTCTTTTTTGAACCACGTCATTTGCTTCCTTGAGTAGATGCGCGTGTTTTGTTTTATTTTTTCTACGGCATACTCTAAGTCCCATTTCCCGTCGATGTAGTTTATTATCTCTTTGTACCCTACTGTGTTCAACGCATTGGTGTTCCTGTATGGCAACAGCCTTTTGACCTCGTCGACAAGTCCGTCTTGAATCATTTTGTCTACTCGCAGGTTTATCCGTTCGTATAGTTCATTCCTGTCCCTAAGAAGCCCTATTTTGAGTATTTTGAAGTCCCTTTCCTTTTTGATGCTTTTTCTGAACGAGGTGTAAGTCTTTCCTGTCATGTAGCATATTTCCAGTGCGTGCATGATTCGTTTCGGGTTTTTCCTGTCGACGATTGAGTAGTAGTCCGGGTCAAGCAGTTTGAGTTCGTAGGCGAGTTTGTCAAGTCCTTCGTTTTCGAACTTTGTTTTTATGAATTCCCTTGTTTCAACGTCTACTGTCGGTATGTCGTCAATACCGTTGCAAAGTGCATCGATGTACATCATTGAACCGCCGGCCATCACTATGACCTCATGTTTGTCAAATAGTTCCCGCAACAGTGCTATGGCTTCGTTTTCGAACCGTGCGGCGCTGTAGTATTCATTTGGCGACAATGTGCCTATAAAGTGATGCCTGACTTTAGAGAGTTGTTGCTCGTCGGGCATTGCCGTGCCGATGCTCATTCCTTTGTAGATTTGCCTCGAGTCTGACGAGATTATCTCTGTGCCGAATCGTGTTGCCAAATCAATGCTTAGGCTGGTTTTTCCTGTTCCGGTAGCTCCTACTATGGTGATGAGTGTCTTGCTCATGGGTGTTAATACGAAAAGACCTACACCTTTTCCGGCATAGGTCTTCATTGTATTTCAGTTGAATTTATCTATCCTCGTCAAAGCCATTTTCGTCAGTTTCGAAACCTTCGGTGTCATAGTCTTCTGCGTCGAAGACTTCATCGCCGTAGAAGTTTTCATCGAGGTCAATGGCCTGTTCTATTTTTGGTGTAACGTCAAGATCCAATGTTTGCATTGGGGCTTTACCTTGCTGCCTCGTGCATACTGGCTCCATCAAATTTTTGCCTGTTATTATTTCTGTCAACTCGATGAAGAAGACCCGTTCGGAGAATGTGTCGAACACATATATCAGCTTTTGTTTCTCGTCCTCAATGAGATCTTCGAGTTTGGTTTCCCTCATTACCTGGCAATCTTCTTCGGGTTTGTTCCCCATGTACTCCAACGTTATTTCGGTTTCCTTTTCCCAATTGTCAGAGCAGATGAAAAACGACGTAATTTGGTCATCTTCGTATTTCGCGGCCTTGAGTATTGCTACATGCAGGTCATAGAAAGTAGCTTCGGAGTCAATTTGTATTTCCCTGACAAAATCATCAACTTCATCGGAGATTATAGTAAACCGGTATACCATATATATGTTCGTGACAGATTATTATTGCACAGTAAAAGTAGCAAAAAATATCTTTTCCAAACTTTCTGGTGCAGTTTTTTGCTTGGCATTCTCCGGCTGCATGTTTTTTATTCCATCGCAGGCTTGACTTTGCCAGTCCTGTGTTTTGTGTTATCGTCGATTTTTTGGCAATTGGCGTGGAAAGCTCCTACTTCGCGCCTTTGCGGAGCATTTCTTCTATTGACTCCACGTCAGATTTGAAAGATTTGTCAACCTCCATCAGGTCTTGCACTTTATGGCATGAGTAGATTACTGTCGAGTGGTCTTTTCCAGCTATTTGTTGCCCTATTCGTGAAAGAGGTATGCTCAGGTATTTTTTTGAAAGATACATTGCAATCTGCCTTGCTTGCGCATATTCCCTTTTCCGGGTCTTGGCATATATCTGTTCCTTTTTAAGGTTAAAATACGAGCATATCGTTTCAACTATCGATTCAGTTGTCATTGCCTTTAGCGCGGTGCTTTCATTCTTTTTTATTAGGTGCGATGCGAGGTTCACGTCTATGGTTTTGTTTAAAAGTATTGAGCGTGCCATAAGCGAAACTAATATTCCTTCAAGGTCTCTGACACTTTCCTCGGCATTGATGGCAATGTAGTCAATGACTTCGTCGCTGAGATCCAAGCCGTCACGATCGACTTTGCTTTTGAGGATGTTGCGGCGCAGCTCAAGGTTGGGTTTTTCTATTTCAGCTGTCAATCCGCACCTGAAGCGTGTCAGCAAACGTTCTTCCATGCCGCAAAGTTCTGATGGATTCTTATCGCAAGTCATGATTATCTGCTTGCCCGCTTGCATCAAATAGTTCAATATGTGGAAAAACGTGTTCTGCGTCCCTTTCCAGTTCGCAAACTCCTGTATGTCGTCAATTATCAGGACATCGAGTTTTTGGTAGAAATTGATGAAGTCGTTTTGCGCGTTGTTGCGTGTAGCGTCGGTGAATTGCACTTTGAACAAATGCGCTGAGATGTAAAGCACCCGTTTGGTTGGGCAAATTTCTTTGACTTTTGCTCCTATGGCATTGGCAAGGTGTGTTTTCCCTACCCCGGAATCGCCATATATGAAGAATGGATTGAAAGCCGTTTCCGAGTTCTCTGCCACCGCCCTTCCGGCCGCGCAGCATAGGCTATTGCTGTCACCTACCACGAAATTTTCAAATGTCAGCTTGGGATTCAGGTGCGGGTCAAGATCCTGCGCGGCTTCTGCTTCTGTTGGTTGAGGTGCTTTGTTGGCATCTGCTCTTTGCGGGTACTTGACCAAGTCCGCCTCATTTGAGCCTTCCCACTTGAAAGTAGGGTCATTCGTGGTGTTGTTGCATAAATACTTGAGGAGAACCTTCTCGCCTGTCACCTTATACAAGGCTCGCCTTATCAGCTTTGCGAATTTCTCGTCAATGAACTCGTAGAATCCTGTTGACGGCACTCTTATAGTGAAGTAGTTTTCCCTGTATTCTACAGGGACTATGGGCTTAATCCATGCCTTATAATGACTCTCCTCTATGTTGTCCTTGATGATAGGGAGACAATCATTCCAGATGCTATGGCTATCAAACTCTGCGCAGTTCACTATAAAAGGCTTTTTAAGTAGTGTTTGCAAAGTTGGCAAACTTGGGGTGAAAAAGCAAAGCCGTAAAATATGCAATGGACAAAACCTTGCAAATTTCAGTTATAAATCATCCAATTACATTTTTGCCTGTTCAAAGGGCAGCAATCGAGGTATTGACTTTAAGAATATAATTGTTTTCCAGTTTGTTATATTTGGCCACGGAAAATCAGCAATAAAAATATGCTGACACGGCATTTCGCTTTATTTGTTTAGAAACAAACTTGTACGGAATTACCATTTTCCAAATTGGGTATTTAGATGAGTTCTAAAATACCACAAAAAATAGATGAGATTATTTCCTTAATCTTTGCGACCTCCGAACAACGAGAAGTGTACATACCTTTTGGGATGCTCCTTCAAGTCATATAGCAGGTTTGACGCATTCATGAACGTGGAATTAAGATTGTTATACATCGCGCTGTCATTTAGCAGCAAGCCTAAGGTGTTGTCTTTTGCATTCAGCTTTGAGGTGAAACTGTTGACGCTCGCCAATGTTTCATTCACCGAGCTCATGGTTTTCTCAAAATCTATGCATGCCAATTTGCCGGTGATGTTTTCCACATTGTCACCGATGCCGTTCAGCTTTGTTATGACATTTGGGATGTCATTGTCCATCATCTCCCGTATGCTTGACGAAGCTTGCGCCAAGTTTGCTATGGTGTTGTCGGCATTCGAGAGTATTGAATTTATCCGTTCATCAGCAAGCAGGGTGTTGACAGAATGCAGTATTGAGTCAAGCTTTGGCAGCATCGCCTCCACTTTAGGCAAGAAATCGGTTGCGAGTGCATCCATCATTCCGTTGTTCAATTTGCCGGGTATAGTGTCCCCAACGTCGTAGTTGCCGGCGGCATTGATTTTCGCCATTATGAAATGCATTGTCACCCCGCCGAGCATCTCCGTCCTTAATTCGGCAAAACTGCCTTTTGGGATTACGACTTCCTTGTCGAGTTCGACTTGTACGAGGATATTCCCCGGGTTGTAATAGTCATAGGCGATGTCGCTCACCGTGCCCACGCGGAAGCCATCGGCATAGACGGGGCTTGATTTTATCAATCCGTTAATGTTGCTGTATTTCACATAAACGTATTTGCTTGGGTTGAATATGTCTATGCCCTTAAGGTAGTTTATCCCGTATATCAATATGCCTAAGGCTGCTATGAACGCTATGCCGATTTTTATTTCCTTTCTGACGAACTTTTTCATTACTTGTTGATTCTTGTTTTATATTCGTTTATTGCTTGTTTTATATCCACTCTTTTCCCGTTCTTGAACGCTACCACGAACGCATCCTTGTAGGTTTTGGCTATTTCTTTCCGCATTTTGCTGACATGCTCGTAATCAGGTGAACTGTGGCATGTGTACTTGTAGAGGTTGTTCTCGACGTAGCATTCGACATTTTCCAACTTGTTGAATCGCTTGTCTTTGAGGTCTATTTTTTTAGATGAAGTCAGGAATTGCACCTTGAAGATGAGTTCATCCGTCCCTTTGCCCCCGCCATAGGCTTGTGGAGTGCTTCCGTCATTTCCCGCATTTCCTTCATTTATTTCATGCAGCGCACCTGAGTTCTTGCCTTGCCAATCGTTCTTGTAGTTTATGAATGCATTGTATATTGCTTGGCTTAAACTTTTCACACCGTTTTCTGAATTGAGGTATTTTTCTTCCGACGGGTTTGATATGAACCCTAATTCAATTAGCACGCTAGGCATAGCACTTGCATGAAGCACGAGGAAGCCGGCTTGGTGTACTCCCCTGTCCTCTCTCCCGCTATGGTTCTTGAATTGTTGCTGGAGCATCGATGCGAAACTAACGCTTTGTTCCATGTGCTTGTCTTGCATCAATTCGAAGATTATGTATGACTCCGACGAATATGGGTTGAACCCGGAATAGACTTGCTTATAATCGTCTTCATACATGATTACCGAGTTCTCCCTTTTCGCCACTTCGAGGTTCGATTCTGTTTTTGCAAGACCCAGAGTCCATGTGGATGCTCCTTTGATGGTTTTATTGCCGGCAATGGAATTAGTGTGTATTGAAACGAAAAGGTCGGCCTTTGCTTCGTTGGCAATTGAAGCCCGTTTGTTCAACGGCACGAAAACATCTGTTTTCCTCGTGTAGATGACTTTCACGTCAGGGCAGTTTTTTTCTACCAAACGGCCGAAAGCCAATGCCACATTAAGGTTTATATTTTTTTCCCTGCTGATTGCCCCAACAGCCCCGGGGTCATGGCCTCCATGCCCGGCATCGACGACAAGAACGAAATCTTTTGCCGTCAGGCCGGCAGCTTGCATTATGAACAAGACTAAGAAAAGCGTGCATTTAAACCATCTTACAGGCATTCTATCGCGGTTCGCATTAGTTCCTGCAAAGTTACATTAAGTTTTAAATTAAATAGTTATTATGATGCATATTTAGACATGGATGAAGTACTTTTGCCCCTATGATAAATATTTATTGATTTATTGGCAACTAAGGCCACATGCTCAGATTCATTAAAAATTGGACTCTTCCACTGGCAATGGCATTCGGGACGGCTGCATACTTCATATTGGCCGATGTCGATTGTTTCGCGCCGCTCAGGCCTGCGGTCAGCCAGACGGCTTCAGTGCTCACACCGCTCCTTATATTTGCCCAATTGCTAATCACCTTCAGCAAAATTGAACTGCGGCAATTAGTCCCAGTGCGGCTGCATCTATGGCTGCTGGCGTTCCAAGTTGCCGCAAGCATGGCGATTGTCTTGGTCTTGATGTTTGCACGGATGAATCCTGTCTTCAAGGAAATCTTCGAAGGGGCGATGGTATGCTTCATCTGCCCTACGGCAACGGCTGCAGCGGTCATAACCGCCAAATTGGGCGGGAATGCCTCAAAGCTGACAACCTATACATTGATTTCAAACCTTTCTGCTGCTATCTTCGTGCCTGTCATCTTCCCTATTGTCGAGCCGCATGAAGGCTTGACCTTCGCCCATGCGACACTGAAGATATTAGGAATGGTTTCCCCGCTTCTCCTTTGCCCGTTCATAGTTGCAGTTGCCATAAAATATCTTCTTCCTAAACTGCACGCGTTGCTCGTCAAGCATGGCAACTTGGCATTCTACCTATGGTGCGTCGCATTAGTCATTGTTTCGGGCCAAACAGTAAAATCGTTGGTTGAGAGCAATGCCCATCCCATAATCAAATTGTTGATTGCGGCTGCAGGATTGATTGCCTGCTGCATTCAATTTTATGTCGGGCGGAGAATGGGAAACAGATGCAATGAAAAGATAACCGCCGGACAGGCATTAGGTCAAAAAAACACAATCCTGGCTATTTGGATGGCAAATGCCTACCTTGACCCGATAACGTCAGTAGCCCCAGGCTCATACGTCTTGTGGCAAAATGCAATCAACTCATGGCAGTTGTGGAGGCAACGGAAAAAGCAGCCGGCAAATGAATGATCTTGCCGGCAAGAAAGATGTGATGCCGCGCACTACATGAATTTTTGCCTTTTTAGCGTGTCGAGCAGCTTCTTTGAGAACTCTTCATTGCTCTCCTTTGGATAGCGCAAATCCGCAAACACCTGTGCCAAAGTTTCCTTTGAGTTTATTCTGACAAACTCTTTGTTCTCTTCAAGGGCTTCCTTGCTGGCATAGATGTCCCTGATGTCATTGTCGCTATATTGCTTGTAGCATTCATTGTGGATGATTCCGCTAAGCGGCAGCCTGTCGGTTTGATGTGGAGCCTCATCGGGATAACCAACCGTGACAGTAGTGACCGGAAACACCAGCTCGGGCAAGTTCAATAAGTCGACAATCATTCCAGGCTCGTATGTCGTCGTGCCAAGATAGCAAATCCCGAGCCCGTTCTCCTCGGCAAGAGTGCAGAATGTTTGCGCAACAAGCAATGCATCTATGGCTGCGTTGAAAAACGATTCGAAATTGTCGAAGCCCGGCCTTGCCTTGTTGATTTCGCACCATCGGGTTGCCCTGTTGAAATCGGCGCAGAATGTCAACACTACGGGAGCTTGTTTCACCATTGGCTGGTTGAAATGCAACGGCGAGAGCTTTGCTTTCATTTCATCAGACTTTGTGACTATGATGCTGTAAAGCTGCATGCCGCCCATCGTTGATGCCCTGCATGATGTTTCAATCAACTCCTCCAACAAGCGGGCGGGGATTTCCTTCTGCATGTACTTCCTTATTGTTCGCCTGTTCTTGATGCTTTCCATCTTTGTTTTTATTAGAAGTCCTCTTTGCTGCAAATTTATCAAAAGATGATGCCAAGCAATGCTTTTGGACATCGAATTATCAACATGCCTGCGCGCCTTTAATAGAATAGAGCGCGCCCCAGACAAGCCAAGACGCGCTCAGATGAAAAAAACTATTCTATTCTATTCAGTCTGTGTATTTCTTGAATATCACACTGGCGTTGTGGCCGCCGAAGCCGAAGGTGTTTGAAAGCCCTACATTGACAACCCTTTGCTGTGACTTATTGAAAGTGAAATTCAAATCATAATCAATCTCAGGGTCATCATCGCCTTCTTCATGGTTTATCGTAGGCGGAACAACGTCATTAGCTACGGCCAGCAGAGTGGCTATGGCCTCAACCGCGCCGGCAGCACCTAACAAGTGGCCAGTCATCGACTTCGTCGAACTGATGTTCAGCTTGTAGGCATGCTCGCCGAAGAGCGACTTGATGGCCTTGACTTCCGAAATATCCCCTACCGGTGTTGACGTGCCATGCACATTGATGTAGTCAACGTCTTCCGGGGACAAGCCTGCGTCCTCCAAAGCATTTTTCATCACATTGCAGGCCCCTAACCCTTCGGGGTGCGATGCCGTCAAATGGTATGCATCGGCCGACAAACCTGTGCCTACGAGCTCGGCATAGATTTTCGCGCCTCTGGCTTTCGCATGCTCAAGTTCCTCTAACACTATGCATCCGGCTCCCTCGCCTATCACAAAGCCATCGCGTGACGCGCTGAATGGCCTTGAAGCAGTTTCGGGACTGTCGTTCCTTGTCGAAAGGGCATGCATGGCATTGAACCCGCCTACGCCCGACTCTGAAACAGCAGCCTCGGCACCGCCTGACAAAATCACATCGGCTTTGCCCAACCTGATATAATTGAACGCATCCGATATTGCATTGGTGGAGGAAGCGCACGCCGACGTAGTCGTGAAATTCGGGCCACGGAAACCGTAAATCATTGAAATATGCCCCGTAACTATGTCGGCAATCATTTTTGGAATGAAGAAAGGATTGAAACGTGGACCCTTATCAGCGTTGCAATAAAAGTTTCCGACTTCTTCCTCAAAGGAGTGGATTCCTCCTATGCCTACTCCGTAAATCACTCCGACCCTGTCCAAGTTCAAGGTTTCAACGTCCAAGCCAGAATCATTGACTGCTTGCTTCGCAGCTGCTATCCCGTACTGAGTGTAAAGGTCCATCTTTCTTGTTTCTTTGCGGTCGATGTAATCCGTTGCATTGAAACCCTTGACTTCGCAAGCGAATCGCGTCTTGAACAAAGAAGCATCAAAATGTGTGATGGGGCCTGCACCGCTTTTACCCGCCAGCAGATTGTTCCAAGTCTCTTCGACGGTGTTGCCGACGGGCGTGATGGCGCCAAGCCCGGTCACTACTACCCTTTTTAATTCCATCAATATGAAGAAAATTACTTAGAGTTGTTTTCTATATAAGCAATGGCATCAGCTACGGTCTTGATGCTTTCTGCTTGGTCGTCGGGAATTGAAATGCCGAATTCCTTCTCAAATTCCATGATCAATTCAACTGTGTCGAGAGAATCAGCACCAAGATCATTGATGAAATTAGCTTCAGGCTTTACTTCCGATTCCTCTACGCCGAGTTTGTCAACAATGATAGCTTTTACTTTTGATTCGATTTCTGACATGACTTTTCGTTTTTAGTTAATAATTAAATAAATTCGGTAAATTGCTGCAAAGAAAAAAAGATTTATCTTCATGACCAAATATTTTAGGCAGTAAATTGCCCTTTCTTGCACACATAACTTTATATTGTGCATAAAAAGACGTTTAAACTGCATTACAACGAATCTACATAACATTAAAAAACGAACCATATGAGAAGCAAAATCAAGCTATGCACAGCACTTGCATGCATTATGGCCGCAACAATAAATGCCACGGCCAGCAACGGGATAAAAACGGGAGCAGAGCAAACCGGGCTGTACATCAACAAACTCAAAGGCAAGCGCGTAACAATGCTCGCCAACCAAACATCGGTGATAGGAACAACACACATTGTCGACTCGCTGCACGCGCTCGGCATAGACATTAAAGCCATATTCGCCGCTGAACACGGATTCAGGGGCGACAAAGGAGCCGGAGTGGCTATAGAAAACGGGGTGGACACAAAAACCGGGATAAAAATCATATCATTGTACGGGAAAAACCAAAACCAAAACGTCAACGAAGCAATAAAGTCATGCGACTTCGTCGTCGTCGACATACAAGACGTCGGGACAAGGTTCTACACCTATTATATAACTATGCTAAAGCTCATGGACAAGTGTGCCGAGTTCGGGAAGAAAATGATACTTCTCGACAGGCCAAACCCTAACGGGCATTACGTCGACGGGCCGATACTTGACGAAAAACACAAGTCAGGCGTTGGAATGCTGCCTATACCGGTTGTGCACGGGATGACTTTAGGCGAACTCGCCATGATGATTAACGGGGAGGGGTGGCTCGCCGACAAAAAAAAGTGCGATCTTGAAGTTGTCAAATGCGCGAACTACACGCACAACTCTTTCTACTCGCTCCCGGTACCGCCCTCGCCGAACCTGCCCGACATGGCCTCCATATATCTATACCCCTCGCTATGCTATTTTGAGGGGACGCCCGTCAGCGTAGGCAGGGGAACAGACAAGCCATTCACTACCTTCGGCCACCCGGAAATGAAAGGCCCCTACTCATTTACACCCAAATCAACCCCCGCAGCCAACGAACCGCCGTGCAAGGGCAAGCTATGCCACGGCTATGACCTGTCAAATACCAGCATCGACGAGTTGCGCAAGAAACGCATAGACCTGAGCTACGTCATAACCGCATACAACGAATCAGGGCTCGGTACCGCATTTTTCACTTCATTCTTCGAGAAACTAATCGGCGTGGACTATGTCAGGCAAATGATAATAGAAGGGAAAACGGCAAAGCAAATAAGCGAAACATGGAAGGAAGATGTGGCCAAATTCAAGGAAAAACGAAAACCATACCTGCTCTACGAAGAATAAAATACCGACATCAGAAAG
>CAZWPW010000009.1:20077-23175 GCA_964635525.1 uncultured Bacteroidaceae bacterium | reverse complement strand
TCCACCATCGCGCTTCTTACGATAGCCGTCAAGTCGACGACGGCTCTGTGTATGCTATTGTTGGCGGCTTTCATTCATCATGTTTTTTTCCAACCCGGCAATAGCCGGAATGAACAAGTAGTCTTCGATTTTCGTGTGCAATGCCAAGTCTGCCTCGCAATTGTATATGTCGCACAGCACGTCGTTCATGAGTTCTGCATTCCCGTCGCCGTACGGGTAATACTTTATCATGATGTTCTTCAGTTCGGTGAGCTTCGATTCTGCCCTGTCGTGGCGTTTGGCGAAATGCCCTATGGTGAAACGCTTGTCGTTGATTGCACTGCCGGAGAGCAGTCCCGATACGTATGTGAAGACGTGCTTGTCTTCATAATCCATGTGTTCGAAGACTTCGGCCACATATTCATCGTAGAACTTCATGACCAATGCCGAGAGGCTTGTGTCTTTAGAATCGGAAAGCGCTTTGACAAGTTTCTCGCGTATGGCAGGGAGTTTGAATCCCAAGAAGTAGCTATGCGCGTTTTTAAGATAAGTCATCAATGCCTCTACCGAGAGATTGCCTTCAATCTCTATGCTGTCCCTTTCCTCGGCAATGAAGTTCACGACTGTCAGGAAGGTAGCCGTGTCAATGGCGTTCTTTGAGCATACTTCGCCTATCGTTGCATCGCCGAATCCCAATGCCAATCCAAAACGCCTGACTACCGTCAGCAACGAGTAGTTGTCGCAAATCAATGAACTCATCTTGTCATTCGAGGAATATCTGTGCTGGTTTTTCATGTTGATATTTTAAATTGCACAAATTTAACTGCTGGCAAGTCCGTAACACAATCACGAGAAGTAGGTATTTTGCCGCCTGTAAAAATAAGAATTTAAACGCGGCAAATGATACGGGACACTCAAATAAACTATATTTGCAACAATACGCCATAATAATCGCAATGTCCGGACGCGACACAAACATAAGCAAACATCCCGCAGGCAGTTATGACGACGACATCAAGGAGGCATGCCGCATCATGAACAGCGGCGGCGTGATCGTCTACCCCACCGACACTATTTGGGGCATAGGATGCGATGCCACCAATGAAGAAGCCGTCAAAAAGGTGTACGCCATAAAGCAACGCAACGACAGCAAGGCTATGATTGTCTTGGTTGACAGCCCAGTGAAAGTCAATTCGCACGTTGAAGACATGCCGGGCATAGCTTGGGAACTGATAGAAAACGCAACCGTCCCATTGACAATAATATACGACAAGGGGAAGAACTTGGCCAGCAACCTCACGGCCGATGACGGGAGCATAGCCATCAGGGTGACAAGCGAGCCTTTCTCTAACGCCCTGTGCCGCCGTTTCAAGAAACCTATAGTGTCAACGTCAGCTAACATAAGCGGCCAGGCATCGCCGGGCAACTTTGAGGAAATCGACGAGGAAGTGTTAAGGCAAGTTGACTACGTCGTCAAGTTCAGGCAAGAGGACAAAACTAAATCTAAACCATCAAAAATAATCAAGCTTGGCAACAGAGGAGAAGTCAAAATCATCAGATAGCACCGGGCAGATGAAATTGGAAAAGCAAAGGCAACGCTTGAAATACATTGTTTCCGACTTCATTTCTGCCAATCTGGCATGGTTAGCCATAAACCTTGCGCGCTACCATGCAGTAGGGCAATTCATGTTCGACTCGCTTGATTCCTACCTGTCAGACCCCAAATTGCTGCTCGGGCAAATAGCAATCCCCTTTTTCTGGCTTGCCATATATTACTATTCCGGTTACTACAACCAAACGTCAATGAAATCGAGGTTTGCAGAGCTGGAAACAACAATAGAATCAATCTTCTTCGGAACGTTGGTATTGTTCTTCGGGATAGTCATAAACGACTTGCCTCGCCATTACTTGAGCTATTACAAACTCGCGGCAATCATGTTTGCCGCACAATTCACGCTAACATACATTCCGCGCGCCATAATCACCGCCTTGCAAGCAAACAGGATACATAACAGGAAAATAGGTTTCGAGGCTATTATCCTCGGGTGCGGCAAGAACGCAAAAAAACTAAGCGACGAGCTCGGCGCAATGAGGCTCTCAATGGGTTATTTCTTGATGGGATTCATCGACATGGGCGACTGCAACATCGCAGTAAGCAAAGAGAAAATCATAGGAAACAAGGACGACATAGATCAAATAATAAGCAAATACCGTGTCAAAAGCATCATCATAGCGCCCGACGACCTGTCGCCGGAGAACATTTCAAGGTATCTGAACCACCTTTACAAGCACAACCTGCCGGTAAGCCTTGCTGCAAACAATGACTATACCATGGCGCACAACGTGAGGCTAAGCACAATATACGCATACCCGCTGATTGACATCTTCAACAAGGACCACATGCCTGAGGGACAGAAGAACATAAAACAAACGTTGGACATCATCGTCTCGTCAATTGCATTGCTTCTCCTCACGCCCCTCTTCGCGTTCCTGGCCATTAGGGTTAGGAAAGACTCCAAAGGCCCTGTCTTTTACAAGCAAGAGAGGTTGGGCAAGAACGGCAAGCCGTTCACGATATACAAATTCCGGACAATGTATGCCGATTCTGAACCTCACGGCCCCAAGCTGGCTGCCAACGACGACGAACGGGTAACGCCCTCTGGAAAGTTCATGCGCAAGTACCGGCTCGATGAGCTTCCGCAATTCTGGAACGTGCTCAAAGGTGACATGTCAATAGTCGGGCCAAGGCCGGAAAGACGCTATTTCGCAGAGAAATTACAGGAAATAACACCCTACTACTACCTGATATACTCCGTAAAGCCCGGGATAACCTCGTGGGCAATGGTCAAATACGGCTATGCGAGCAACGTCGAGCAAATGATCGAGAGACTGCAATACGACATCATCTACCTTGAAAACAGAAACCTGCTGATTGACTTAAAGATACTAGTATACACCATTAAGACAATCATAACCGGGAAAGGCTTTTGAAACCGATGAACGACAAACTGCACAAGGCGCATGCCAACCTAATAAAATGGCGCGAGAAGCATATAAGAGAGAGGGAATTCATTCTCGTCTTGAGCTTCATTGTCGGCATCTTGACCGCCTTTGCCGGG
>CAZWPW010000009.1:0-20067 GCA_964635525.1 uncultured Bacteroidaceae bacterium | reverse complement strand
GATAATACACTTGATACAAAGCCTGCTCACACACAACTTTGAGACAAGCGGCGCAAACTTGTTGTACCTGATATATCCGGCAATAGGTATTTTCCTGAGCGGCCTCTTCGTCAGGAAATTCGTCAAAGACGACATCAGCCACGGCATCACGAAGATACTATATGCAATATCCATGCGCAAAAGCAGGATAAAACGGCACAACATCTGGTCGTCAATAGCTGCAAGCAGCATGACAATAGGATTTGGAGGCTCAGTGGGGGCAGAAGCGCCCATCGTGCTTACCGGCTCTGCCATAGGCTCGAACCTCGGGAGTTTCTTCAAGATGGAACACCGCACCCTCATGCTTCTCGTCGGGTGCGGCGCGGCCGGAGCTATTGCCGGCATATTCAAAGCTCCGATAGCCGGGCTTGTCTTCACGCTCGAAGTGCTGATGATAGACCTGACAATGGCATCGCTCCTTCCTTTGATGGTTTCATGCGTCACGGCAGGGGCGGTGACTTATCTGTTCACAGGCTTTGAAGCAATGTTCAATTTCCACTCCGAATACGCATTCAGCCTCGAAAGACTTCCGTTCGTCATAGCTCTCGGAATAATCTGCGGCTTAGTTGCGCTCTACTTCACACGTATGATGAACTTTTGCGAGGGCATTTTCAGTAAACTCAAGAGTCCATACGCTAAGCTGCTCATTGGCGGAGCAACGCTAAGCATGCTGATTTTCATCTTCCCTCCGCTCTATGGCGAAGGGTACGAAACAATTAGCCTGCTGCTTGACGCTAACGGCAGCGGCGATTGGGACATGCTGATGAACAACTCAATGTTCTATGGCAATCCTAACATGCTGGTGGTTTACCTCGTGCTGATAATCCTCATGAAAGTGTTCGCAACAACCGCCACTAACGGCGGTGGAGGGTGCGGAGGCACATTCGCCCCGAGCCTCTTCCTCGGCTGCCTGACAGGATTCGTGTTTTCCAACGTTAGCAACCAGCTTGGTTGGACTACCTTTTTGCCCGAAAAGAATTTCGCACTTTTCGGCATGGCAGGACTCATGTCGGGGATAATGCACGCCCCGTTGACCGGCATATTCCTGATTGCAGAACTCACTGGGGGATACAATATGTTTTTCCCTCTGATGGTAGTCTCAGTGAGCGCGTACCTGACAATTATCCTCTTCGAACCGCACAGCATTTACGCCATGAGGCTCGCAAAGAAAGGGGAACTGATGACACACGACAAAGACAAGTCGGTGCTGATGTTACTGTCAACCGAGTCGCTCATTGAAACCGACTTCGACAAGATAAAGCCAAACATGGACCTTGGCGATGTAGTGAAAACAATATCAAAATCAAAACGCAACATCTTTCCCGTCGTCAATGACAACGGGGAGTTAGAGGGGATAGTCATGCTTGACGACATAAGGAACATCATGTTCCGCCCAGAGCTATACCGAAGGTTCAAAGTGAGGCGCTTCATGACCTCACCACCGGCCAGGCTGAAGATAAACGACCAGATGAAGGAGGTCATGAAGGTGTTTGACGACACCAAAGCATGGAATTTGCCCGTCATGGACGAAAATGGCAAATACCTCGGGTTCGTCTCTAAATCAAAGATATTCAACTCATACCGCGACGTGCTTTTGACACTGTCATCAGAATGAACCGCAGCATGGATAAGAAAGACCTGAAAATAGTGTTCATGGGAACGCCTGAGTTCGCCGAAACAAGCCTTAGGAAACTCGTCGACGATGGGTACAACATCGTAGGCGTAGTAACAATGCCCGACAAGCCAGCCGGAAGGGGACACAAGCTGCAAGCATCGCCGGTAAAGAAATTAGCCGACAGCAAAGGGCTAAAACTGATGCAGCCAGAAAAGCTGAAAGACCCAACCTTCATCAACGAATTGAAATCATTGGATGCCGACCTGCAAATCGTTGTCGCATTCAGAATGTTGCCGGAAATAGTCTGGGCAATGCCGCCAAAGGGGACATTCAACCTGCATGCATCACTGCTCCCGCAGTACAGGGGCGCCGCGCCAATCAACTGGGCAATAATAAACGGGGAAAAACGAACGGGGGTTACGACTTTCTTCATCAAGCACGAAATTGACACGGGAGAAATAATAAGCCAAAGGGAGATTGACATCAACGACGGCGACGACTTTGGAAGCATCTACTACAAACTCGCCGAGATTGGAGCATCGCTTGTCACTGAAACAGTGGACATGATAATCCAAGGGAAGGCAGAGCCGAAACCACAAGAAGATTTCAACATAGAAGGTGAACTAAATACCGCGCCTAAAATCTTCAAAGAGACATGCAAGATAAATTGGGAGATGCCGGCAAATAGAATCCACAACCTCATCAGAGGCGTTTCGCCAGTGCCGGCGGCGTGGACTGAACTGCACGAAACAGAGAAAGACCCCGTGGCGGTGAAAATACTCAAATCAAGGGTTGAAGCCTCAACGCACAACCACCAATGCGGAAGCATCGTTACCGACAACAAGCATTTCCTGAAAGTGGCGGCGGAAGATGGATATGTCGAAATCATTGAAATGCAATTCCCCGGGAAAAAGCGCATGCCGGTTGAAGAATTGCTCAAGGGACGAAAGTTCAGCGCAGAAGCGCATTTCATTTAAGCCAGTTGCAAGCAAGGGCAAGCACCTGCAGCACATCACGGCATTGCTACACGTCCTTGTTCCTCAGGTAATCGTAAAAGGCATATTGCGCCCTGACTTTCTGCCCGCCGTTGCAAGCTTTCCGGACATTCATCAAATAATCGTCAACGAAACACCCCTTGACATTGTCCGACAGCTGGATATCAAGCATAGCCTTAAGCTCGCTCTTCAGTTGCGGGTTCTCTATCGGAACCACGGCCTCTATTCTCCTGTACAGGTTGCGCTTCATCCAATCAGGTGAACCAATGAAGAGTTTGGAATCGCCGGCATTCTCGAAATACCACACTCGCGCATGCTCGAGGAAGGTATCAACAATGCGCGTCACCCTGATACGCCTGCTGTATTCCTGGTTTGGCACAAGGCAACATATGCCGCGCACTATCAAGTCTATTTCAACGCCGGCCTCCGATGCGCGGTAAAGCTCGTCAATCATGGCCTTGTCTTGGATGGCATTCATCTTCAATATTATCCTGCCCCCTCTGCCTTGCCTTGCAAGGTTGATTTCGTTCTCAATCATCCCTTTCAGGGCAGGCAGAAGGTTAAACCGCGTGACAAGCAATTTGCTGAACACCGGAGCAGTTTCGGTACCCTTAAGCAAAGCGAACAGGTTGCGCAAATCGTTGACAATGGCCGGGTCAGAAGTGAACAACCCGCAATCGGCATACTGCTTGGCTGTCTTTTCATTGAAATTGCCAGTACCAACATAGGCATAACCCCCTCCCCCGCCTGCACACTGGCTGCGAAGGACAAGGGCAACCTTGGCATGGACTTTAAGAGAGGGTATGCAAGGTATGATTTCAACGCCGGCACGGCGCATTATTTCAGAGGTCATGATGTTATGCTCTTCATCAAACCTCGCCTTCAGTTCGACAAAGACAGTCACTTTCTTGCCGTTGCCTGCCGCAGCTATCAACGCGCTAACGACGGCCGAATCCTCGGCAACACGGTATTGCGTAGTCATGATGCCGGACACAAGCGGGTCGACAGATGCCTCAGAAAGGAAATCCATGAAGTGCTCGAAAGAATGGTAAGGATAATGCAGCATTACATCGGCGGAATCGATGCACTCGAAAAAGGAAGAACGGCCGGACAAACGCTTCAACCTGAAAGGCGAAGGCTTGACAACCGAAGGCAACGACAATTCATGGCTCGGAAACCGCGACAGCTCCTCAAGGTTCAAATGCTTGTCGCCACGCACCAAATCGCCGCCGCCCAAGCCGAACATACCAACGAGATGCTGCAACATGTCACGAGGCATGTCGCGCTCATAAACAAAACGGCACAAGTCGCCCACCTTGCGCTTCTTCAATTTGCTGCGTATCTCGTTGACCATGTCATCCCGCGCAATGTTCTCGTCGACAAGGATATCGGCATCACGCGAAATCTTGAAACAATACCCGCAGTTGACAACGTAGCCCGGGAACATCTTGCCCGCGCAGGCTTTTATGATATCCTCCATCAACATCACGAAACGCTTGCCCCCGTATTGAGGCAACTCAATGAAACGCTTGACATGGCTGTAAGGCATCTTCATCATGTAGTAGACAGGACTGCCTGAAACCCCTCCGCCGGGCAGGCGCTTGAACATCTGCAATGCCAAGTATAGGCGGTTGCCGCGCAGAAAGACATTGATGCTGTCCCTGTCCAACGGAACAGGCTGCAAATAGGGGAATATCTCGTCGTTGAAACAAGCGTCCACGAACTTCTGATGGAAATCACGAACATGCGCATCCTGGCAAAAAACAACGCCCTCAGCCTCCAACGACGGGATGATGCCCTCCACGAAAATCTTCATCCTTAGATCAAGCTGCCTGTCAACCTCGCGGGTAATCTCATCCATCAACCGGCTGGCATCCTCGGCTGTCTCATCCAATGCACGCCGCGACGAGGCCGCAGCCTTATGCTCGGCCACCCTCACACGGTAGAACTCCTCAAGGTTCGACAAGTAGATGGCTATGAAATTAATCCTCTCAGAAACAGGCAACGACGCGTCTGACGCCTCCATCAATACACGGCAATTGAATGAAAGCCAACTTATGTCACGGTCGAAATACTTGTATCTGCCCTCGCTTTCCATAACACAACGCAGCGCCAAAACTCGGTAATGGAAGTAAAATTAATACCTTTACACTACAAAACAAATACGGAAATGAAAAGAATAGGCCTGCTGTCAGACACACACGGGTGCTGGGACGACAATTACATGCGATGCTTCAGCCAATGCGACGAAGTGTGGCACGCGGGAGACATAGGCTCAAGGGAGATAATCGAGAAGTTCGAAGCATCGACAACCTTCCGCGCAGTGCACGGCAACATAGACGGAGCCGACATAAGAATCATGGCAAAAGAAACATTGAGGTTCGACATAGAAGGAATGGACGTAATGATAAAGCACATAGCGGGATACCCGGGGCATTACGACAGATCAATGAAAACGATACTCGAAAACAATCCGCCGAAACTGCTCGTATGCGGCCACTCGCACATACTGCGCGTGATGTTCGACAAAAAGCACGACATGCTCGTCATTAACCCGGGGGCGGCGGGGCAATACGGCTTCCACAAAACAAGAACACTAATCAGGTTCACCATCAGCAACGGAAAAGCAGCAGACCTCGAAGTCATTGAACTGCCGAGAAAACTTTGAATTGCCAAGGCACGCATTGTGAATATCCAGCAAATAATATTACATTTGGCATCAGAAATCAACATTGAACGCAAACTAAACTAAACGTATGAAAAAGAAAATCCTGTTTCTGGCGGCAATAGTTGCCGCAATGGCTGCAATGCCAAGCTACTCGCAAGTCAAATTAGGATTAAGAATCGGTGCAAACATCTCGAACACAGACTTTTCTGAAATCAGGGAAATCGAAGAACTCAGGGACGTGTCAATCAAAAACAACGCCGGTTTCTTAATCGGGCCTATGCTTGACGTGAAAATACCAATATTGGGATTCGGGGTAGATCTCGGGCTGCAGTATTCATATAAAAGGTATGAAATAGAATACGCCCGCACGACAAGCGTCAACAGCAAGCAGCACATGTTTGAAATCCCCCTGAACCTGAAATACAACATCGACCTCGGGCAATTCTTAGGTCTGTACGTGGCGGCAGGGCCAAGCTTCGGATTCAACCTGAACCCTAAAGGCCTCTGGAATGACATCAAGGAATGCATCGGAGACGACCTCAGCGGATACGCATACAACAGGGAAAGCTTCGAGGTAGCGCTGAACCTCGGAGCCGGCATCAAGATACTGTCAACACTGCACATCGGCTTCAACTACAACATAGGGTTGAGCGACGCGGCCAAAGGAAGCGTGAGCAACTTTGCCAACGAAGCATGGAACGCAGCATGGAACGGCAACTCGTTCAAAAGCCGGACATGGCAAATCCACGTGGCAGTGCTCTTCTAAGACGGAACTGCTGGACTTACAGCCAACCACAACAAAGGCAAGCGCGGCCCGCCGTATGGCGGAACCGCGCTTTGATTGTTATATTCAAGTGCCAGAGCCGCAGCCGCAAGGGCATCAATATGCCCGCGCGAAGACGACACGCCCTGCCGAGGGCTTGCCGGTTACCATGCACTTGCCCGGCTCGGAGTGGATGTCAAACGGTATGCATCTGATCGTGGCTTTAGTCTCTTCCTTGATTTTCAGCTCCGTCTCGGCAGACCCGTCCCAATGGGCAAGGATGAATCCGCCCTCCTCTATCTTTTCTTTGAACTCCTCGTAGCTATCCACCGTTACGGTATGTTCATCCCGGAACTTCAAAGCCTTGCTGTAGATGTTCTGCTGGATGTCATCCAAGAGGCCTTTGACATAGTCCTCGATGCCTTCGAGCGGCCTTGTTTCCTTTTCGAGGGTATCGCGGCGCATGACCTCTATCTCATTCCTCTCAAGGTCACGCATGCCAAGGACCAGCCTTACCGGCACCCCCTTGAGCTCGTAGTCGGCGAACTTGAAGCCGGGACGCTTGTTGTCTGAATCGTCATACTTGACCGATATGCCCATAGCTTTCAATCCATTGACGATGGCGGCAACCCTCTGGCTTATCGCCTCCAATTGCTCGGAACTCTTATGCACCGGGACGATTACGACTTGAATGGGCGCAAGGCGCGGAGGCAGCACAAGACCGTTGTCATCGGAGTGCGACATGATCAAAGCTCCCATCAACCTCGTCGAAACGCCCCACGATGTGGCCCAAACGTAATCGAGCTTGTTGTTCTTGTCCACAAACTGCACATCGAAGGCCTTGGCGAAGTTCTGCCCGAGGAAATGCGACGTGCCCGACTGCAAGGCCTTGCCGTCCTGCATCAATGCCTCTATGGTGAAGGTTTCCAATGCCCCGGCGAAGCGTTCGTTGGCGGACTTGACGCCTTTGACGACTGGCATCGCCATGTAGTTCTCGGCAAAGCCGGCATAAACTTCAAGCATCCTGCGCGCCTCTTCCTCCGCCTCGGCTTGCGTGGCATGGGCGGTGTGGCCCTCCTGCCACAGGAACTCGGCGGTGCGGAGGAACAACCGCGTGCGCATCTCCCACCGCAGCACGTTGGCCCACTGGTTGCACAGCACCGGCAAATCGCGGTAGGAATGTATCCAATTCTTGTAAGTGCTCCATATTATGGTTTCCGACGTGGGGCGGATGACCAGTTCCTCCTCGAGCTTTGCATCGGGGTCAACGATAAGCCCGCTCCCGTCGCTTGCGTTCTTCAAGCGGT
Organism: uncultured Bacteroidaceae bacterium; assembly: GCA_964635525.1. Classification (GTDB taxonomy): domain Bacteria; phylum Bacteroidota; class Bacteroidia; order Bacteroidales; family Bacteroidaceae; genus Avibacteroides. Next base: position 12,680 of record CAZWPW010000009.1, on the reverse strand, counting down.
AGTGGGTCACTATGGCGCATTCCTTGGCGAAGCCTTCAACGTGCTCGGCCTCGCGGCTGAGGTACGACTTGGGTATCAACAAGGGGAAATAGGCATTGACATGCCCCGTGTCCTTGAACATAGCGTCAAGCACTTGCTGCATCTTCTCCCAGATAGCGTAACCGTAAGGCTTGATGACCATGCAACCCCTCACGGGCGATTGCTCGGCAAGGTCGGCCTTGACGACCAAGTCATTGTACCACTGCGAGTAGTTCTCGCCGCGCTTGGTCAAATCCTTTAATTCTGTTGCCATAAAGCGATAGTGTGAATCCGTTTTTTGCACATTTCAGAATGCGCAAAATTAAACAATTTATCCTTACCTTGGAATTGGCGGGGGAAAGATTCGCATGCACGGAAGACATCACCGGTATGCCCCGCATGTTATGCACGCAAGCGGCGCGGATTGCAGATGCCTGCCGCCTGTGCACGCCCGCCATGCAATGGAATGTTGAAAAAGGTGGGATGCAATGTTCCAAAACATACAATGAAATCTTTATTTTTACCTTAAAAACATTTATTTTTAGGGTAAAAATATGTATTTGCAAGGTAAAAATATATAATCTTACGGTAAAAACAAATAAACTTAGGGTAAAAATAAAGATAGCATACAACCCAAAGCAAGATAGCATACAACCCAAGGAAAGATTGCATCGTATGCTAGGCTGCATGGCTTGCTGCGGGTCCGGATGCTTCCGAGCCGGTTAATTTGCTAATTTTGCAGCCGGATTTCGATAACCGAACATGGCCGGCATCTACCTGCATATACCTTTTTGCAAGACACGGTGCGTTTATTGCGATTTCTACTCCACCACCGGCGCCTCTGGCATGCGCCCTTTCGTTGCATCGCTGGCAAGGGAGCTTGAGCTGCGCCGCAGCTTCCTCGGGGGCGAGGCGGTGGCAACCGTGTATTTCGGGGGAGGCACTCCCTCCCTGCTCAGCCCGCATGATATATCGTCGTTGCTTGGCGCGGTGCGCGGCAACTTCGAAACATGCCCCGAGATGGAGATAACTCTCGAAGCGAACCCCGACGACATCAGCGAGGCATACGCCGCAGGACTGGCCGAGGCGGGGGTGAACCGCGTCAGCCTCGGCGTGCAGACCTTCGACGGGGGGCGGCTCAAGCTCCTCGGGCGGCGGCACGGACCTCTCCAGGCCGCCCGTTCTGTCGCCCTGCTGCGCGGGCACGGGTTCCGGAACATCAGCATCGACCTCATCTACGGGCTGCCTGGATGCACTTTGCAGGAATGGGAGGACGACATAGCCGCCGCCGTGTCGCTTGGCACGGAGCATATCTCTTCCTACCACCTCACTTACGAGAAAGGCACACGCCTGCACGAGATGCTCCTGCGCGGCGATGTTTGCGAGGTCGATGAAGAGCAAAGCGCCATGCAGTTCCAATCGCTTGCCCGCATTCTCGGCGAGGCCGGGTATGTCCATTACGAAGTTTCGAACTTCTGCAAGCCCGGCATGCACTCCAGACACAACACCTCTTACTGGTTGGGAAACAAATACTTGGGTTGCGGCCCGTCGGCCCATTCTTATGACGGGGTGACGAGGCAATGGAACGTCAGCGACCTCTCCTCGTACATGGCGGCGCTCGGCAGCGGCAAGCCCTGCCACGAAAGCGAGATTCTCGACTTGCCGACCCGCTACAACGAGTTCGCCATGCTGTCGCTCCGCACGATGTGGGGGGCCGACCTCCGTGTCCTTGAAGAGAAGTTCGGGAAATCTTTCCTCGAATACTTCATGGAAAACGCCTCCAGGCACATTGCAAGCGGGCTGATGGCTGTCGATGGCAACACTGCCCGCCTGACGCGCAAGGGCATGTTCTTGTCTGACGGGATAATAAGCGACTTGATGCACGTCGGGTAGCAAGGTTGCTGTGATTGCATAAATAGACTATCTTTACGGAAACTTTGCGCGCTGTGCCGCGCCTTGTACCATGCAAACGCCTGATACCATAGCTATCATCAACCCCAAAGCCGGGACTCGCGGCAAGAGGAACCTGCACGCCATGCTCGGCGAGGCGTTGCTCAAGGCCGGCGTGCCGCACGAGATACATGAGACGAAAGCTCCCGGCCATGCCGAAGAGATAGCCCGCGCCTATGCCGGGAAGGTTGGCAAAGTCATTGCTGCGGGCGGCGACGGCACTGTGAACGAGGTCGGAAGGGCCTTGGCCGGGAGCGGGACGGCCCTTGCCATCATCCCTTGCGGGTCAGGCAACGGTTTGGCGAGGGATTTGCAAATACCTCTCGACAAGAAACTTGCCATAAAAACGGCCTTGCATGGGAATGCCAAGCTCATCGACCACGGACTAATGAACGGCCACACCTTTTTCTGCACTTGCGGGACGGGGTTCGATGCCTCGGTAAGCATCAGTTTCGCCCATGCCGGCAAGCGCGGCATACTCTCGTACATCGAAAAGACTTTGGAGCAACTCCTTGACTACGAGCCAAAGACGTACAACATTACCGTCGATGGCGGGGAGACGTTCCAGACCAAAGCCTTCCTTGTGGCCTGTGCCAATGCCGCGCAGTACGGCAACAATGCCTTCATCGCCCCTCAAGCATCGGTTGACGACGGGCTTATTAACGTGACTATCGTCGAGCCGTTCACGCCGTTCGACATCCCGGGGCTGGTCATACAGCTCTTCACCAAGACCATCGACAAGAACAGCAACATCAAGACTTTCGGGTGCAAGACTTTGAAGATAGAAACCGTCTCGGGCAACCCGGCGCATTATGACGGTGAGCCGGTGATACTGGGCAATACGATAGACATCAGCGTCGTGCGCAAGGCCCTGAAAGTGATTGTGCCAAGCAGCGAGCATGCCGACAAGAGGTTGGACCGCGCCTTAGCGCAACGTTACAAGATGATAATGGAGGGCATAATGCGCAGTACCGACTACATTGAAAACATCAACGACAACATCAACAGGAGGATAATCGAGCGCAACAAGGAGGTGCTTGATTTCATCCGCCAAAAGAACGAGGAGATGCTTGCATCCATCCAGAGGCTGCTAAACAAGAAATGATTCCCGGCTGCATTGTTCGAGGGCAAGCAGCTTGGCTTTCTTGTCTGCCCCTCCTGAATATCTTAGCCTAGCCCTTGGCGATGCTGCCACCACGCGGTGGCAAGGCACGACGATGACGAAAGGATTCCTCCGGCATGCCGAGCCGACGGCACGGAAGGCGCCTGGCATCGCAATGCTGGCGGCCACCTCTTTGTAGGTCATGACTTCCGCGTATGGTATTTCCATCAATTCCTTCCATACTTTAACCGAGAAACCGGTTGCCTGGAACCGCAGGGGCAGGTCAAAACGCCTCAACTTGCCTGAAAAATAGGCATCCAATTGCCTTGCAGCCTCGATGATGACATGCTGTCCGGGAAAGCTGGCGCCGCAATCCGGAATCAATCCGTCGCAGAACGTGACCGACAACAATGCGTCATCGTCGGCAACAAGTTGCAAATCTCCTATTGACGAGTGGTAAAGATGGGTATAATACATGCCTCGGGGGATCATGGTTCTCGTTGCGCATAATTACTATAAACCTGGCGGATTTCAAAACGGGAAGGAGGAAAACAACGGCCGAGCGGGAGCTGCTCTTTGACAAGATCGATTGCAACGAGTGAAACGGGTGTTCCAATGCTATAGATGCGCTCCGGCCAACTTCATGATTGGATTAAAAATCGTATCTTTACGCAAAATAACCAACAAACAACAGAAACGATGAAAAAAACCATTTCAACAACAAAAGCACCTGAGGCCATAGGGCCTTACAGCCAAGCAATCGAAGCGAACGGCTTCATATATGTTTCCGGGCAGTTGCCTATCGACCCTTCGACGGGCGCTCTGGCCGAAGGCGGCATTGAGGCGCAAACGGCGCAATCGCTGGAAAACATGAAAAGCATACTCGAGGCGGCCGGCGCATCGATGGAAAACGTAGTCAAGACGACAGTGCTGCTCAGTGACATGTCGCTGTTCGCAAGCATGAACGAGGTTTATGCGCGCTATTTCAAGGGTGACTACCCTGCCCGTTGCGCCTTTGCAGTCAAGCAACTCCCCAAAGATGCATTGGTCGAGATAGAATGCGTCGCCGTGAAATGAACAAACCACATAAGCCATGAACAGCAAACACATTCTTCTTGCCGCCGCACTGTTGGCATCATCGGCCTGCGCGTTCGGGCAAGCCTCCAGCGGGGGATTGGACAAAAACACTCTCGATGCCCTGAAATCGTCGTTCGCCAAAAGCCAAAGCGACGTGGCGATAATGAACGCTCTGTGCAACAACAGCATAAATAAGCTTGCGCTAAGCCACGAGAACCTGTCGACAATCGACACTTATTTCTCTAACAGGGTTGAAAGCAAGGGCATCACTGACCAAAAGCGTTCAGGGCGCTGCTGGATGTTTACGGGCATGAACATCATGCGTGCCGCAATGATCAAGGAGCACAACCTCGGGGCATTTGAGTTCTCGCCGGCCTTCACATTCTTTTGGGATCAATTGGAGAAATCCAACCTCTTCCTGCAAAACATCATCAACACGGCATCGTTGCCTTTCGAGGACCAAACGGTGCAATGGTTGTTTAGGAATCCCATAAGCGACGGCGGGCAATTCACCGGCATATCAGACATAATAGGGAAATACGGGTTAGTGCCCAAAAACATTATGCCTGAGACAGTAAGCTCGAATGACACTAAAACCATGTCATCGCTCATAGCACGCAAGCTAAGGGAGGGTGGCCTCAATATCAGAAAGGCGCATGATGAAAGCCAAGGCAAAGCAGCGCAGGTCATGGCCGAGATAAAGCTAAACACGCTCAAGGACGTATACAGGATTCTTGTCCTTAACATAGGCGAGCCTCCTGCCGAGTTCGAATGGACGATGTACACTGCCGACGGCAAGCCGGCCGGCACAAAGCTCTACACGCCGAAGTCATTCTATGATGAATTCGTAGGCGATGATTTGGCATCTAACTACGTGATGTTCATGAATGACCCGTCAAGGGAATATTACAAGCTCTACGAGGTTGAGTTCGACAGGCATTCGTTTGACGGTGTGAATTGGACTTACATAAACCTCCCCATGGACGACCTCAAAGAGATGGCTATAGCGTCAATCAAGGACAGCACGATGCTATACATGTCATGCGACGTTGGCAAATTCTTGAACATCGACAAGGGTGTCAACGATTTGCGCAACTACGACTATGAGTCATTGCTCGGGGTGGCGTTCGGGATGGACAAAAAGGAACGCATCATGAGCTTCGACAGCGGCTCGACACACGCTATGACGCTTGTTGGCGTTGACCTCGACGGCGAAGGCAAAGCGAAGAAATGGCTTGTAGAAAACAGTTGGGGAGCCGATTCCGGACATCAGGGACACTTGATCATGACCGACGAATGGTTCGACGAGTACCTGTTCAGGTTGGTTGTCAACAAGAAGTACATCCCTAAGCGCATTCTCGACTTGACCAAGCTCACGCCTGTCAAGCTGCCTGCATGGGATCCTCTGTTCAACGACGAGCAATGAATTGGCGCTGATATGACGTTATTGCCCGCGCAGGATAAGTCTACCGGCGCGGGCAATTGCATATACCGCTTGTCCTTTGCGGATAGAACCTGCAAGCGTGGCAAGTTCTATTTCTATCAATCAAGTTTGAGGACTGCAAGGAACGCTTTTTGCGGGACTTCGACGTTTCCAATTTGCTTCATTCGCTTCTTGCCCCTCTTTTGCTTTTCAAGCAGCTTGCGTTTTCGTGTTATGTCTCCTCCATAGCATTTTGCCGTTACATCCTTGCGCACTGCTTTGATTGTTTCGCGTGCAATGATTTTTGAACCTATGGCTGCTTGTATTGCTATGTCGAATTGCTGGCGCGGTATGAGTTCCTTGAGTTTTTCACACATTCCCCTGCCTAAGGTGTATGCGTTGTCAATGTGCGTCAGTGTAGATAGCGCATCTACCGGCTCGCCGTTGAGCAGCACATCGAGCTTGACAAGTTTCGACGGTTTGAACCCGTTTTGGTGGTAGTCGAACGAGGCGTACCCCTTTGATATGCTTTTTAGCTTGTCGTAGAAGTCTATGACTATCTCGCCCAACGGCATGTTGTAGTGCAGCTCTACGCGGTTGCCTGATATGTATACCTGCTTGACTAATTCCCCTCGTTTGCCGAGGCATAGTGTCATTATTGGGCCGATGTAATTCGTTGTCGTTATGATTGAAGCTGCGATGTATGGCTCTTCGATATGGTCGATTAGCGTTGGGTCTGGCATCCCTCCGGGGTTATGCACTTCGGTTATCTCCCCTTTTTTGTCATGCACGCGGTATGAGACATTCGGGACGGTTGTTATCACATCCATGTCGAATTCTCGGTCGAGGCGTTCCTGGACTATCTCCATGTGGAGCAATCCAAGGAATCCGCATCTGAATCCGAAGCCGAGTGCCACTGATGATTCTGGCGTGAAAGTCAGCGAGGCATCGTTAAGCTGCAATTTCTCGAGCGATGCGCGCAAGTCTTCGAAATCTTCCGGGTTTATCGGGTACACACCGGCGAAGACCATTGGCTTTACCTCTTCGAAGCCTGCTATGTCATTGTCACAGGGTGTTGCCACGTGCGTTATTGTGTCGCCTACTTTTACCTCTTTTGATGTTTTTATTCCCGAGATGATGTATCCGACATCACCCGTGCGGAGTTCTTTTCGCGGTACGAGATCCATTTTCAGTATTCCTATCTCGTCGGCATGGTACTCTTTTCCGGTGTTGAAGAACTTGACATGGTCGCCGGCCTTTATGATGCCGTTGACTATCTTGAAGTAGGCTATTATTCCTCGGAAGGGGTTGAATATCGAATCGAAAATCAATGCTTGCAACGGGGCGTCGTCGCTTCCTTTTGGCTCCGGGACGCGTTCGACGACGGCTTTGAGTATTTCGTCTACTCCCTGCCCTGTTTTGGCAGAAGCCCTGATTATTTCTTCCCGCTTGCATCCGAGCAGTTCTATTATTTCGTCCTCTGTTTCTTCAGGGTTTGCGCTTGGCATGTCGCATTTGTTGATGACCGGGATTATTTCCAAATCATGCTCAATAGCCATGTAGAGGTTGGATATGGTTTGCGCTTGCACGCCTTGCGAGGCATCGACGACAAGCAATGCCCCCTCGCAAGCTGCTATCGAACGCGACACTTCATACGAAAAGTCGACATGCCCCGGGGTGTCAATCAGGTTCAAGACGTAGTTCACTCCGCCGCAGGCATATTCCATCTGTATGGCGTGGCTCTTGATTGTGATGCCCCGTTCCTTCTCCAGATCCATGTCGTCGAGCATTTGCCCTTGTGTGATTTGGATTGTCTTAGTATGTTCAAGCAAGCGGTCAGCCAATGTTGACTTGCCGTGGTCGATGTGGGCTATTATGCAGAAATTGCGGATGTTTCTCATTTTGGTATGTTAATGTTCAGGCGAGGCGCATGTACGCACGTACTCTTTGCAAGCTTGCTCCAAGCGCCTTTGATGCAAGCCGGTGCAAAAATAGCAAAAATTGCCTTGGTGCGCCAAGGGGCGCGTCACGAGTTTTTGTAGTCTTTTGGAGTACAACCCACTGAGCGTTTGAAATAGACGCCAAAGAATGATGGGTTGGGGAAATTGAGCATGTCTGACACTTGCTGCACAGTATACCTTTGTGTGCGGAGCAGCACTTTGGCTTCGAGTATGACGAAGCGCCTTATCCATTCTGTTGCCTTGGTGCCTGTGACAGCACGCACCGTATGCGACAAGTACTTCTGTGAAACGCACAACTTCTCTGCATAGAATGACACGTCGCGCTGGACATTGTAGTTCAATTGGACTTCCCTGATGAACTGCTCAAACAACTGCGTCCTGCGGTCGACCTTTAGCGGAGTTGCGTTTGCCATTGTTGCTTTCATCTGCTCGATGATAGAAAGGAGCATCGTTTCGAACAATTTCAAAACCATCTCCTTGCCGCTTACTGTCTCGTACAACGGCGCGTAATCCTTCATCAGCTTGTATATTGCAACCAACCTGTCAGCCTCGTCGTCCAACAACTTCAAGATGTTGTTTGAAATCATGAATTTGAAGATTGTTTCCTGCGACATGGCATTAATTTTGATTTCATGGTTCAAAAGGTTCATGCCTATTGCCACGCATGAGAAATCGTCGGACATGTGCAACAACTCTCCTAAGCTCCCAGGCCCGACAATGAGGATTGTATGCGGCACTACGTCAAGCTCCTTCAAGTTCAACCTGACTTTCATAGTCCCTTTAAGGCATAAGATTAACTGGAGGTAGTCAACCTTGAACGGCAATGTTGCAGAGACAAAACGGTCAATGTCCATGTCGCATAAGACATTGCTTCCCAATGAATCGGCAAGGAACAAATCATTACCACAAGTGATGGAATTGGTAATCAAAGCCAAGTCTTTTAGGCTTAACACATTGCTGATTATATCATTGTCCTGCATTGTCGTTATGTTATCTGACATGCAAATGTAATATTAAACTCTAACCTAAGCAAAACCTGCACTGTAAAATCGGTTTTTACATCACTTTCCTAAACATGATGTTTTGGATACGCGAAACTATTGCATTTGCCGGCACAGGTGTCATTTTTTCAATTGTTCATCCCAGTAGGCATCAAGCAACTCTTTTGCTGCGACAAATGATGTCTCACGCCCTTCGAGCACTTCCCGCTCCTTGGCCTTGAGCATGTCAGCTATCTGCGGATTGTTGTAAAAGCTGCTCCGCAGGTATTCGTTTATGGTTTCGTACATCCAGTACTTCGATTGCTCGTTACGCTTGTAATCGAAATATCCGTTGTCTTTGACGAAATCGACATAAGCGTAAACCATGTCCCAGACTTCCTTTATTCCTATGTTATAGAAGCCCGAATAGGTCAGCACTTGCGGAACCCATCCCGACTCCGACGGCGGGAATAGGTGCAGCGCATTGCGGAACTGGTTGGCGGCTTGTTTAGCCTTGTCGACATTGTTGCCGTCGGCCTTGTTGATGACTATGCCGTCGGCCATTTCCATGATGCCGCGTTTGATGCCTTGCAGTTCGTCACCGGTGCCGGCAAGCTGAATGAGCAAAAAGAAATCGACCATCGAATGCACGGCGGTTTCGCTTTGCCCTACTCCTACTGTTTCAACGAATATGGTATTGAAGCCTGCCGCTTCGCAAAGTATTATTGTTTCGCGGGTCTTCCGTGCTACACCTCCCAATGACCCTGCCGACGGGCTCGGGCGGACAAACACATCGGGGTGGATGCTGAGTTGTTCCATCCTCGTTTTGTCTCCGAGGATGCTACCCTTTGTTTTTTCACTGCTTGGGTCAATGGCCAAAACTGCCAATTTGCCGCCTTTGCGCTCCAAGACATGCAGCCCGAAAACGTCTATCGAAGTACTTTTGCCCGCGCCGGGGACACCGCTGATGCCTATGCGCACGGAGTTGCCCGAATGGGGAAGGCATTTCTCTATGACCTTCTGGGCCATGACCTGATGCTCAGGCCGCAGGCTCTCAACGAGTGTGACTGCTTGGCTGAGTATTGCCACGTTGCCCGAAATGATTCCTTCGACATACTCGTCGACCGTCAACGGTTTCTTGCGCTTTCTGCGCATTTGCTTCAAGTATGGGTTGACTATCGATGGTTGCTCCACGCCGCTGTTGACTATCAAGCCCTTGTATTCGTCATTGTTCTCGGGATGTTTCATATTCTGTGTGCGTGGTTAAATGTTTATAGTGATTACTTCTTTAGGGTGGTCCGGGTCATTTGTGACCAAATATATCCTTGCTGTCTTGTCGTTGATGCCGGCATGTTCCATGTTAAGCGTGATTTTCATCTTCGTTGACTCGCCCGGCTTAATTTCTTTTTTCTTCATCTTGACAGACACTATCTTATTGTCGGCTTGCACTCGTTCTATCCGCAAGACAGAGTTTCCCGAATTGCCGACTTCTATTATTTTGGTATGGCTGTGCTTGCCATTGCTATCCTCAAGAGTCCAGTTAGTTGTACTTAAAAGTAGCTCAGGGGCATTCTGCATGTCATAGCGACTCATTCCTTGATTGCCAAGCAAAACGAAAGCCGACACGGGAATTTTGGTTTCATCGCTAATCTTGTCGCCTGGATAACGCGACAGGTAAATGTCAGTGCTCATAAATCCTACGCCCTTAAGTTTGTTGGTATTCAGCGTTACCGTAATTTCGCCTTTCTGCCGGTGCTTGAGTACCTCGGGCTCGCACGTCATTGACAAGTACGGCGGCAAATGCATCAAAACGGGTTTATATGGTTCTTCGCCCATGTTGACAACGCCGATGGTGCGCGTATAGGTCTTTCCTATCTCTACATCGTTGAACACTATTTCAACGGCATCAAGCAACACGTTGCCCATCTTGAACGGATGCGTTTTAGTGTAGTCGGCTTTAGTGTTCGACACCTCTCCAACGATGGGAATAGTAAACATATAAGGCTCGGCATTGCAGTAAACCGACAATTCCCTGTAGAAATGCCCCATCATCTTGGCATCGTAGGTGACTGTTATCTTGCTCGACTTGCCAGGTTCTATTAATGTTGAAGGCCATTCGGCCACTGAGCAATCGCACGAGGTAGACACTTTGTCTATCTTGAGTGGTTTGGTGCCAGTATTAGTAAACTCTATAGTGGCTTGAGCCTCGCGGTTGTAGGGGATTATCCCGAAATCGCATTCCTCAGCCCCGAACGATATGGCTGCCTGCGCCATAGCAACAGCGGAACAAGCGAACAGGCTGACTGCCGTTGATGCAAGTTTTTTCATCATAAGTGAAAACACGACTTATGTTTATTGAAGCAAAGGTAAGCAAAAAACACCCATTTGCCGCAACATGGCTGAGTAACACCCTGCAGCAGCCCCGCTCGCGCAGTTGCGGCCAAGTTTCAAAAGACTACTTCTGGCGCTGCATCGCTTCCCTCGGCGGCTTCAAAATATGGCTTTGATTCGAAGTCGAACATGCCGGCCAAGATGTTTGCCGGGAACTTGCGGATGTAGGAATTATATGTCCTTACGTCTTCGTTAAACTTGCGCCTTTCGGTGCTGATGCGGTTCTCCGTCCCCTCGAGCTGCGCCTGCAATTCCAAGAAATTCTGATTCGCCTTCAAGTCAGGATACCTTTCTACCACCATAAGCAGACGACCAAGCGCGCTTGACACCTCGCCTTGGGCTTGCTGGTATTGCATGATTGCCTCCTGCGACAAGTTTTCACGGTCAATTGTCACTTGTGACGCCTTGCTGCGTGCCGCCACGACACTCTCTAATGTTTCGCTCTCATGTTCGGCATAGCCCTTGACTGTGTTGACAAGATTAGGTATCAGGTCGGCGCGGCGCTGGTACTGCGTCTCGACATTTGCCCACGCGCCGGCAACGCTTTCATCCATCGCTACTATTTTGTTGTAGGTGCTTACTACTGACGACAGCAACAGCACAACGACAATAATTACTGCTCCCCAAATAATTGTTTTTCTCTTCATGATTTTGTAACTGAATTAAAGTTATTGTTTAAAACCTCGAGCCGGCACCTCCGCCGCCGAAGCTGCCTCCGCCAAAACTTCCGCCCCTGAAGCCTCCGCCACTGAAGCCTCCAAGTCCGCCGAAACCTCCCCAGATGATTGGCCCGAAGCCGCTTCCACCGGTATGGTTGCGGTCGTTGCGGTCGTGTGATTTCTTGTCGCGGATGACAACATGCCCGCAATTGAGGCAGATCAACGTGTCGCGGATTATTTTCGTTCCATCCTCGTTCTTGATGGTTGACGTTGCAGTCTTCGACAGTTTATGTTCGCCGCACTTGGGGCATTTATTCTTTTTCTTCTCGGCAACCCTTTCAGCATACAAGCTGATTGCCATGAAACCCACAATCGCCAAGATGAGCAATATTATCGCGGTGTAACTTCCCTCGCCTCCGTCCTCTTCGGGCAAACCTGCCCCTTCGAGATGCGAACAAATTGCAGCTACCCCAGCAAGCATGCCTGCGTCCCATTGTCCCTCGGCAAAGTGGTCGTTCATGTATCGCGTTTGCACCCGCTTGCATAGTGCATCGGGCAAATCGCCTTCCAAACCATAGCCCGTCACGAACTGGATGCACCGGTCGCCAGTAGAAAGCAACACCACCAAGCCATTGTCGGCATCTTTCTTGCCCACTCCCCAACCCTCTGCCAAGCTGTAAGCAAACCCGAAGCAATCGCCGCCTGAAACCGAGGGGACGACAACCACGGCCACCTCGATGGAAGTCGCGGCTTCGAGCCTCGTCAGCATCGAATTGATTGAATCAACGGCCTGCACCGACAAGATGTTATCAGGGTCGCTGACATGAAAAGTCTTGTCAGTCAGCCGTACATTGGGGACATCGGCAACCTCGTAGTCACGCTCTTGCCCGAACGCCGGCAACGACACGGCTAACAACAACAGCAAATGCTTAAAACAAACAAGCCTCATTGATATGGTTTATCTGAACGCAAATATATGACAAATGGCGGACATGGCGAACGCAAGCCAGGCAAACACACAAAAGAGCAGGGTGCTGTGTCAAAATGGTAAAATTTTGGCACAGCCCTTAGGTGTGTTAGAATTGATAAAATGCAAGGCATTGAGGGTGAGGGCTACAG
>CAZWPW010000008.1:9415-23252 GCA_964635525.1 uncultured Bacteroidaceae bacterium | reverse complement strand
GATTCGAACGCCCGACCCCTACGTCCCGAACGTAGTGCGCTACCAACTGCGCTAAACTCCGTTGCTTTTTATCGCTTGCAAAAATACAAATAAATACGGCAAGTCAGGCAATGCCGCGAGATTTTTTAATGAATAGTGCATTGCGCGCGCATGCAGGCTGCGGCAGATGGCATTGCAAGGCGATTACTACGGTTTCCCGCCGGCCGGTTTCCCCGGATGCTTGGCTATCCGGACATGCCTGCCCGCCTTGTTTGCCGCAGGACGGCAGGGGCTTGGTTCTGTATAGGAGGGGGATTGACCCACGCCGGGCATGGAGCAGGCTCAGGCAAGATAGCGGGTAGTTCCAGGCCTAGTGCAAGGCTTTTCCGGGCAGCATCAAGCCCTTTTCCCGCCGGCCGGCAAGTTGACAAAAAGATATACAACCCAAGGGCGGCTTGGGTTGTATGTTTTTCGCCCCTGGGTTGTATGTTTTCCCTCCTTGGGTAGAATGTTTCCGCAAATCGGGTACTTTTAACTTTTGTTAAGTTTTTAGTTAAGCAATTCCTTGGTTTTGCTTTACAGTTTGCTGGATTGCGGATGGTTCTGCTGTCGTTATGACAATCTTGTTTTTGGGTTTCCGGAGGGTTTTGTTTCCCCGGTTTGATATTGGTTTTTTCTTGGGTTTCCCTTTTCCTGTTATGTTGTTTTAGGCTCTTGCAGCCTTTTGTGCCATCGTTTTCCGGCGGTGTCAGTTGACAATTATTTTCTCGACGTTTTCTCCTATTTTCAGGATGTAGATTCCGTTTTCCAGCCCTCCGATTTCTTTGTGGCCTTCAACCTTTCCGGTGTAGTATATTATCCCCGACATGCTTGTGAGCGTGACGTCATAGTTTTCTGTCGTTGTGATTGCCAATGTCTTGCCGTTTACCGTGTATGTGTATCCGCTGCTTTGTACGCTTTGCGTGCCGCTTGTTACCTTGAATGTTGCTGTCAGGGTGATGTCGTCCATGACGATGCAGCGTCTCGGGTTGCTTGCATCCCCGTCGTCCCAGCTGTCGAAGACGTACCCATCGGCTGCCAGCGCATCTGCACTTATTAGGGTTGCGTACGGCACTTGCGTTCCGCTTTCGATTGCTTCGTTTGTGTCAAGGTTGGTCACTTCTACTGTCCCGCCTTCGCCTGAGACATTGTAAACCACTGTGTGGCTTGTTGTTTCGGTTTGCGTCCCGCCTCCGATTTCTACTATTATGTCATAGGCCATCCCGTCGACTATTGACGTTGAGCATGCGTCGGGCGTGCTTTGCCATGCGTTGTTGTATATGACGCGTATGCGCGTTGTGCCTGTCTCTGCATCGTTGGGCACAGTGAAGGCGTGGTTGATTTCCATGACTGTTTCATAGTTCCCGAGAATGTTGTTCGATGGAGGCACGCTTCCGTATGTTGCTTCGAGTTCGAGCGTTCCTTGGCATTTCCAGTCGGTGTAGATGTATGCACAGTCATACCTCAAGTCTTGGTACACGGTTGATGTTGAGGATTCCCCGGCTTTGTATGAGTTGAGCAGGAGGTTGAATTGCTTTCCGGGGTCGGTCTTGATTGTATCGTCGAGCGTGATGTATATGTTGCTTGGCGTTTGCGTCCATGTTTGGCTGATGTTGTTGTCAAGCCCTGTTGTCGAAACGCTTTCGAGGTACGTCATCCCGTCGCTGTGCATTGTCCCGTTTGGCGTGCAGTATGGGCTTTCTTCTTGCCCGTTGCTTGCCAGTATGTTGAAGTCGTAGACGTATCCTTTCGTTATCGGCCCGTCGGGGAGTATCTCGTCTGTCACGTCAATTGCGAGCCTGACCCGTGCCGTTGTGCCTATGCTCATGTCGCTCGGTATTGTCATGGTGGCGTTGCCGTAGCTGTCGAATGCGAGGGCTTCGTTGTCGCTGAAGGCATAGTCTTTGTCCCAGTCTACCCATCCTGCGAGGGTTGCCCCGGCATCTTCTGCTGTGCTTGCCATCAATGTCTTTAGCGTGACTTCGCTTCCCGGCATTGCCCCAAGTTGCGTTTCAAGTCTGTTGTACACTTCTTCGGGAGCTGTTTCTGCTTTGTAGTAGAGGTTTTCGCCCCCTATCCCCACAGCTGCCAATGCTGTGAGGTATGCGTCCGGGTTTGTTTCTCCTTCGGGTTTGCTGTATCCAGTGCTGTCATACTGCGATGCCGGGCTGAATCGCAGTATGTATGTGTAGCTTCCCGACGATGGTACCATGTATTTCGACAGCACGTCAGGCCCGCAGCTTGCGTTTCCGAGGCCGCGTTGCATGTAGTCGAGGTGCAGTATTGTTTCGTCGCGTGCTGTGAGTTCGAAGTCGTGGCTTGCCTGGTATAAGTCGGCGTCAGTGTAGTGCAGGGTCGAGAAGTTCACTTGCCCTTGTGTTTCAATCTTGAGCCCATTTCCATCGTCGTCGGTCAGTGTGAGGTACCTCAGGTCTTCCCTGTTGCCCATGGTGTTTGGCCTGACGTAGTACTCTTTCATGTCGCTTACGGTTGTTTCGTAGAGTCCGAGCATTGCTCCTTCTTTCCTGTCGATATAGTTCGACAGCGGCCCTCTGGCGTAGTATTTCACGTTTTCATACCCTGGCGTGACTTGCATCGATAGTCCGAGGCGCCGTATTGTTGAGCTTGTCGGGTTGAATGTGGCCTCGATGTCCATTATTCCGTTGGCATAAATGGTGTATGTCACGGTGTATGTGCAGAAGCCTTGCGCGGTGTAGTTTGATGTTACTTTGACTACGCTTGCGCTGTTGCTGTTGCCTTCTACTATTTCGTTCGTCGTGCTTGTGCAGCTGACGGTGACATTAGTTGTGGTGTATGATGATTCGTTTTCGATGTACCGGAAGTTGTCGAATTTCAATCCGTTCCCGTCGTATATCATTTCCAGCCCGTTGTATGCGATTGATGTGAGGTATCCTCCGCTGAAGGCGTATTCGAATCCTTCTCCTTCTATCGTCAGGCTGCTTGTTCCTTCGGTGACTGTCATTGTCGCGTCGAGCGTCGATGCTATTATTCCCGTCAGGTCAGGGCGTTCTTTGAGCGTGAATTGCTCTGATGCCATGACGTATCCAGCGTCGCACCAGATTGTTCCTTCTTTGCGTGCGAAGCTGATGTTGAGCAGGTATTCTGCATCTTCGTCCAATGATGTTGTGAATGGTATTGCGAGGTCTTTGCTGTTGTCGACTGCCAGTTCGAAGTCATCGATTGTTCCTGTTTCCACTATTTCCCCGTTGCAGAGAACTTCCCAGTTGATGTCGAAGATGTTGAGGTTGGTGAAGTCGTATGTGTTTGTTATCTCAACGCTTTTGTTAGCCTCGTCGTATTCTCCGAACTTGACGTATTGGTACACGTGCTTTATTTCCTGGAGTTTTGCCGAGTGTGAGCGGTCTCCCGGCAGTATTCCGTCGCTGCAGAAGTTGCCTTGCGTTGGCCCTCCGAAGTCAGTCCCGTAGTATATGCCTTTTATGTTCCCGCTTTTTATTTCGTCGGGGTGGTATATTGAGTGGTCTACCCATTCCCAGATGCATGCGCCTATTATTCTGTCGCTGCTTTCAATGATGTCCCAGTACTCTTGCAGGTTTCCGACTGCCTGCCCCATTGCGTGCGCGTATTCGCAGATGAAGTGCGGGCGGCTGTCAGATGATGTCGAGTTGCTTTCGACTGTCGTCAGTGTCGGGTACATGTTCGATGTCAGGTCGGTGTAGGTCCATGTGCCTTGCCCTTCGTAGTGTATTAGCCTGTCGTCGAGTGCCCGCACTGCGTTGTAGGTGTCGTTGAAGTTCACTCCGCATCCGCTTTCGTTTCCGAGCGACCAGAATATTACCGACGGGTGGTTTCTGTCGCGGTATACCATGCGTTCTGCGCGGTCGACGAATGCTGGTGCCCAGCTGGTGTATGAGCTTATGTTCGTGTTGGCGTGGCATTCGATGTCTGCCTCGTCCATCACGTACAGCCCGAAATGGTCATATATGGCGTACATCTTGGCTTGGTTGGGATAGTGCGCCGTGCGTATTGTGTTCATGTTGTGTCGTTTGAACATGGTCACGTCGGTCAGCAGCACCTCCAATGGCAGCGCGTGCCCGTAGAGCGGGTGCGTGTCGTGCCGGTTTGAGCCTTTGAAGAGTATTTTGTTTCCGTTGATGTGTATCAGTTTCCCTACTTGTTCTATGTGCCTGAACCCGTATTTTGTGTTGAAGGCCTCTATTTCGTTGTTGCTTGCGTCGTATAATGTGAACCTCACGTTGTAGAGGTTTGGTGTTTCTGCCGACCACAAGTCGAGGTTTGAGAGGCTTGCCGTGAATGTTGCCTCTTCTTCTTGGCTTGCTGCCACTGTGATGCTTTTGCTGCCGATTGTCGTCACGAGGTTGTTGTCGCCGTCATAAAGTTCGATTTTGGCAGTTACTTGAGTGTCGGATTCCGAGCGGTTGTTGACTGCTATGTTGACGTTGATGTCCCCTGAGGTGTAGTTGCTTGAATCATCGAGCGAGCTTGTGATGTAGTGGTCGCGTATGAATGTCTTGGGCGTTGCGTAGAGGTATACGTCCCTGTATATCCCGCTGAGGCGGAACATGTCTTGGCATTCGAGGTAGCTTCCATCGCACCATCTGAAGACTTGCACGGCGAGCGTGTTTGTTCCTTGGCGCAGTGCGCTGGTGATGTCAAACTCGTGGTCGGTGTTGGCTGCCTGCGTGTAGCCTATGTATTGCCCGTTGACCCACACGTATGCTGCGCTGTAGATTCCTCCGAAGATGATGAACACTTCCTTGTCGAGCCAGTCTTCCGGCAGGTCGAACGTGCGGACGTATGACCCGACGGGGTTTACTCCGTAGTGGCTGTATCCCGTCCGGCGTTGAATGTAGGGAGGGTTGTTGGCAAAGGGGTATTCAACGTTGCAGTAGAGCGGCTGGTCGTAGCCTTTCATCTCCCAGTTCGATGGCACTTCTATGTCGTCCCAGCCTGAGACGTCGTAGCCGTCTGTCCAAAAGTCGGTTGAGCGCAGCGAGGGTTCATCTACCAAGCTGAATTTCCATGTCCCGTTGAGCAGCATGTAGAGCGAGGATTCCGGGGTGACCCATGGCGTTGCATAAAATTCTTCGTCGGCCAGCATTTCCTCCACCGAGGTGTATGGGATGTAGGTTGCGTGCGCGTCTTCCTTGTTTTCCTTGAAGATCGTTTCGTTCTCCCAATAATCCCCGGGTTGCGCGTATGCTTCGCTAACACACATTGTTCCGCCTATGGCCATGAATAACGCCAAAAGCTTGAAGGTTGTTTTTGTTTTCATATCGCATATATGTATAATAAATGATACCGCGAAATTAAAGAAATAAGATTAAAACAGCCAAGGTTTTTATAAGGTTTTTGTCAATATCCCTGGACAGCGCTTCTGGAAAATTTCAAGCACTAACTACAATCCGGGACAGTGTTTCCGGAAAAAGTGCAGCAACAATTGCCCGATTGCTGTGCGGCAAGGCGCAGTTTTGTGATAAAATGATGCCGGGCGTGTTTTGTAATATTCTAAATGCCTATCTTTGCCGGGTGAGTTGATGAATGAATGTTCATTTCTACTGTAAATTTTCAATCTAACATAAATAACTATGGCAAATAGTGAAAAACTTTTCTCCGATTTTCCCGCTGTCACTGCCCAGGATTGGTTGGCTAAGATTGAAGTTGACTTGAAAGGTGCTGATTTCGAGAAAAGATTAGTGTGGAGGACAAACGAGGGTTTCAAGGTTAAACCGTTCTATTGCAAGGAGGATGTTGAGGGTCTTTCGACGCTGAATGCTCTTCCTGGAGAGTATCCTTATCTGCGGGGGACGCGCAAGGACAATTCTTGGCGCGTGCGCCAGAACATTGTCGTGTCCGACTTTGCCGAGGCCAATGCCAAGGCCTTGGATGTGTTGAACAAGGGCATTGATTCGTTGGGCTTCAAGATCCAAGGCGATGATGTCAATGCCGGCAACATCGCGACGTTGCTGCAAGGCATCTGCCCCGAATGCGTGGAATTGAATTTCTCGACTTGCCAGAAGCGCAGCATTGAGCTGGCAAGGATTTTGGTCGACTATTTCAAATCCACCGGCTGCGACTTGTCCAAGGTCACGGGGTCAATCGACTTCGATCCTATCAACAGGATGCTCATCAAGGGTTTAGATGTCACCGGATTGATAGCGTTGGGCAAGGATATGATTGAAATACTTTCCGCCCTTCCGTCTTTCAAGGCAATCGAGGTGAATGCTTTGTCGTTGAACAACGCCGGGTCGTACATATACCAGGAGCTTGGTTATGCTTTGGCTTGGGGCGTTGAGTACATTGACAGGATGGTTGCTGCCGGTGTTGATGCCAAGACTGCGGCGGGCAGCATGAAGTTCGATTTCGGCATCAGTTCCAATTATTTCATGGAGATAGCCAAGTTCAGGGCGGCAAGGCTGCTTTGGGCCAAGATAGTAAGTTCCTACGATTCCTCATGCGGGGATGCGGCAAAGATGTCAGTGCATGCCGAAACGACGTCCCACAATTTGACGATGTTCGATTCGTATGTCAATCTGCTCCGCACCCAGACCGAGGCCATGAGCGCGGCCTTGGGCGGCGTTGATTCGTTGGCTGTGACTCCGTTTGACAAGGCATATAAGGATTCTGATGATTTCTCTGAGAGGCTTGCCCGCAACCAGCAGCTTCTGTTGAAGGAAGAGTCGCATTTTGACAAGGTAGTAGACCCGGCTGCCGGTTCATATTACATCGAGCATTTGACGGCGGCCATAGCCGAGCAGGCTTGGAAGTTGTTCCTTGAGATAGATGCCCTGGGCGGCTTTGTTAAGGCGGTGAAGTCCAGCCAAGTCCAGGATGCCGTCAACAAGAGCAATGCCGACAGGCATTTGGCCGTTGCCGGCAGGAAAGAGATTCTTCTCGGCACGAACCAATATCCTAATTTCACTGAGCGTCCCGACGGCAAGCGCCCGTTGTCCAAGTCGTCGTCATGTTCAAGCCATGACCACCAAGCACAGTTCAGCAAGTTGAACTTCGACCGTGCTGCAAGCGAGTTCGAGGCCTTGAGGCTCCAGACAGAGGATTCAGGCAAGCGTCCAAAAGCCTTCATGTTGACCATAGGCAATCTGGCGATGCGCCAGGCGCGCGCCCAGTTCTCGTGCAACTTCTTTGCCTGCGCGGGCTATGAGGTCATTGACAACTTAGGCTTTGAAACCGTTGAGGCGGGAGTCGCAGCTGCTGTCGAGGCGAATGCCGACGTTGTCGTGCTATGCTCCAGTGATGATGAGTATGCTACCTATGCCGTTCCAGCTTACAAGGCTTTGGCGGGCAGGGCAGTGTTTGTCGTGGCAGGCGCGCCTGCTTGCAAGGATGAGTTGAAGGCCGAAGGGATAGAAAACTTCATACATGCCCGCGCCAATGTCCTCGAAACATTGAAAGAGTTTAATGCGAAGTTGGGAATAAAATAATGCGACTTCAAAGTTGTAAACAATAATCAATAGACAATCATGAGACCGAATTTCAAAGACATAGATATTTTCGCTGCCATTAAGCCCGTCGATGGCGCGCAGTGGCAGAAAGCCAACGGCATTGAAGCCGATTGGAAGACCCCGGAGCATATTAATGTCAAACCCGTTTACACGAAGGAAGACCTTGAAGGGATGGAGCATCTCGACTACGCTGCCGGCCTGCCCCCATATCTTCGCGGGCCGTACTCGATGATGTACGTTTTCCGCCCGTGGACGATACGCCAATACGCGGGTTTCTCGACCGCTGAGGAGTCGAATGCCTTCTACCGCAGAAACCTCGCTTCTGGCCAAAAAGGTTTGTCGGTAGCGTTCGACCTGCCGACGCACAGGGGTTATGACCCCGACAACGAGAGGGTTGTCGGTGACGTCGGGAAAGCTGGCGTGTCGATTTGCTCGTTGGAGAATATGAAAGTCCTCTTCGATGGCATTCCCTTGAGCAAGATGTCGGTGTCAATGACCATGAACGGAGCGGTGCTGCCAGTCATGGCATTCTACATCAACTCCGGGCTTGAGCAGGGAGCCAAGCTCGAGGAAATGGCAGGTACGATTCAGAATGACATATTGAAGGAGTTCATGGTGCGCAACACCTATATTTATCCCCCTGCCTTCTCGATGCGCATCATCTCCGACATCTTTGCCTACACGTCGCAGAAGATGCCCAAGTTCAATTCAATATCAATCTCCGGGTATCACATGCAGGAGGCCGGCGCGACTGCCGACATTGAATTGGCATACACCTTGGCCGACGGTTTGGAGTACATCCGTGCCGGTGTCAATGCGGGCATACCGATAGATTCTTTCGCTCCGCGTTTGTCATTCTTCTGGGCTATTGGCATGAACCATTTCATGGAGATAGCCAAGATGCGCGCTGCTCGTATGCTTTGGGCAAAGATTGTCAAGTCTTTCGGTGCCAAGAATCCAAAGTCACTGGCTCTGCGCACGCATTGCCAGACTTCTGGCTGGTCGCTTACCGAGCAAGACCCGTTCAACAATGTCGGGCGCACGTGCATAGAAGCTATGGCAGCCGCCCTTGGCCACACGCAATCATTGCACACCAATGCCCTTGACGAGGCGATAGCCTTGCCTACCGATTTCTCGGCCCGCATAGCGCGCAACACCCAGATATATATCCAGGAAGAAACAAACGTTTGCCGTAACGTTGACCCATGGGGCGGTTCCTATTATGTCGAGTCGTTGACCGACGAAATAGCGCACAAGGCATGGGAACATATCGAGGAAATAGAAAAGTTAGGCGGAATGGCCAAGGCAATCGAAACTGGCTTGCCCAAGATGCGCATTGAGGAAGCGGCAGCACGGACACAGGCAAGGATTGATTCGGGCGCACAGACGATAGTCGGGGTGAACAAATACAGGCTTGAGAAGGAAGCACCGATCGACATATTGGAAATTGACAACACGGCAGTCAAGAACGAACAAATAGAGCATCTCGAACAGCTGAAAGCCAAACGCGACAACAGCAAAGTCAAGGAGGCATTGGAAGCAATAACCAAGAGTGCTGAGACAGGCGAGGGCAACCTGCTCGAGCTGGCAGTCGAGGCGGCTAAGCACCGTGCCACTTTGGGAGAGATTTCGGATGCCTGCGAGAAAGTTGCAGGAAGGTATAAAGCAGTAATCAGAACTATATCAGGAGTGTATTCATCAGAAAGCAAAAACGATTCGGACTTCGCAAAGGCTGTCGAGCTTTGTGACAAATTCGCCAAGAAAGAGGGACGCCGCCCGCGCATCATGATAGCAAAGATGGGGCAGGACGGGCATGACCGAGGCGCGAAAGTCACAGCCACGGGTTATGCCGACTGCGGTTTCGATGTCGACATGGGGCCATTGTTCCAAACGCCGGCAGAGGCAGCACGCGATGCAGTGGAAAACGACGTGCACGTTGTTGGGGTATCATCGCTGGCGGCAGGCCATAAGACTTTGATACCACAACTAATGGAAGAGTTGAAGAAACTCGGGCGTGAGGATATCGTCATCATAGCAGGCGGGGTAATACCCCCGCAGGACTACGACTTCCTTTACAAGGCTGGCGTCGCTGCCATCTTCGGACCTGGAACACCAGTGGCAAAGTCGGCTTGCGCCATCCTTGAGATATTGATGGGTGAATAGTTCCAGAGGTTAAAATGTGCTGCATATAGCAGCGTTCAGGAAGGGCTGTCTGAAAAATGAGACGGCTCTTTCTGTTAGTTGCATCCAAGTTTTGCGGTGAATCCAGCTAAAGCATAATTGCAGGCAGCGGTTTTTGTTTGATGACGTTTTTTGCGAAATAGTAACATCCATGTGCAAACAATTGAGTTGCAAACGTCTGAATTTTGCTTACTTTTGTCATTCAATAAATAATAATCAATTAGGCGAAATACATGTTGTCACGTCTCTTCCCCCAGCGCAAAGTCAAGAGTTTTGCAAGTATCTTCACCCGAGCCGACAAGATAGTGTTGACGGCTCACGTCTCTCCAGACGGCGATGCTGTGGGGGCATGTTTGGCATTGTGGCATTTGTATAAAGGCAAGGGAAAAGATGTTAATGTCGTCCTCCCTGACGAATGCCCTGACACATTGTCATGGTTGCCGGGCGCGAAGGATGTGATTGTTCACGAAACCTCCCCTGAACTCTCCAATGAATTGATTAAGACAGCTGACGTTGTGTGTTGCATCGACTACAATGCCCCCAAACGCGCCGGCAGCCTGTGCGAGGCTTTATTAGAGACTACAGCTGTGAAGTTGATGATAGACCATCACCCTAAGCCCGAGGAGTTTTGCAGCTTGGCACTTTCCTACCCTGAAATTTCGTCAACTTCAGAATTAGTATTCAGGCTTATTTGCGCCATGGGCTATTGGCAAGATATGAGCTATGAATCGGCGGTATGCATTTGCACGGGAATGATGACAGACACGGGTGGCTTCGCATACAACTCTAACTCCCCTGAGACCTATTTTATCGTAGGCAAGCTCTTGGAGAAAGGGGTTGACAAGGATGACATACACCGCCGGGTGTTCAGCACCCAAACCGAGGCACGCACCCGCTTGGCGGGTCACATGTTGTCTTCATGCATGACGATACTTCATGATTATGCGACGGCTGTGATAATCTTGACTAAGGATGACCTGAAGAAATATCCCATACGCAAGGGTGAAACCGAAGGGTTTGTCAACATGCCATTGTCAATCATAGGAATTGTCTTCTCGGCATTTCTTCGCGAGGAGAAGGACATGATCAAGGTCTCCCTCCGTTCGATGGGCGATTTCCCTTGCAACGCGATAGCAGAGTCCTACTTTAATGGTGGAGGTCACATGAATGCCTCTGGCGGCGAGTTCTATGGGACTATGGAGGAGGCAAAGGAGCTTTTGAAGAAGGCCTTGTTCGAATATCAGGACAAGTTGCTTGATGCAAGGCGTGGAATAGCAAGTCAATAAACTATATTATAGAAACATGAAACGTTTTATTTCTTTATTTGCGGCTTTGCCTATATTGATGTCTCTAATCAGCGCATGCAACAATGGTAAGACGTATGCAGAAATGGTAGAAGAGGAAAGGGAAATAATAGCCCAGTTCCTAGCAGACAGCGGTTTCTACTACGTCGAGGGATTCCCGACAGACAGTTTCGCTGATCCTAAGGAGTTCATGTTGTTTTCTGACGGCTTGTATATGAACGTGGTAGAGTTCGGCGATGGCGAAGCTTTCAAAAGCGGCGACGAGATAACGGTACGCTACACCGAGATGAATCTTTCAACTCTGGTGACCATCTCCAACGAGGCTTCAAGCATGCCTGACGTGTTCAGGTACTACACTTACGGGTCATACAAGTCAGGAACATTTTACGAAGATGAGTCCTCAATGCTGACAATCTATTCGAGCACGTCGGTGCCCAGCGGATGGTTGCTTCCGCTTGACTATGTCAGGGACGGGTGTTACGTCCGTTTGATTGTCCCGCACGACTTGGGCCAGACTGACGCGTCATATTACGTTTATCCCTGCTACTACGAGATACACTACGGCATATCCAAACGTTGATAAAGCAGGGAGAAAATGTCACTAATAAAATCAATATCAGGCATTAGGGGAACGATTGGAGGCCGCCCGGGCGAGAGTATGACCCCATTGGACATTGTCAAGTTCACGTCTGCCTATTTGACTTTCATCAAAAGGGCAGCCAATGTGCAGAGGTGCAAGATAGTCATTGGGCGCGATTCACGCCTCTCGGGGCAGATGGTGCGTGACATAGTGTGTGGCACTGCCGTAGGAATGGGGTGCGATGTCATTGACCTGGGATATGCCACCACGCCTACGGTTGAAATAGCAGTGGTTGGCGAGAAAGCCCACGGCGGGATAATTATCACTGCAAGCCATAACCCGATGCAATGGAACGCCCTCAAATTGTTGAATTCGCAAGGCGAGTTCCTTTCAGCCAGTGACGGAAACGAAGTGCTATCCATTGCGCAATCAGAGAATTTTGACTATGCCATCGTGCAAAACTTAGGCAAGTGCCGCCATGAAAACAGCTATGACGACAAGCACGTTGAGATGGTTGCAAACCTGCCATTGGTCGATGTGGGGGCTATAGCAAAGGCAGATTTCAAAGTGGCAATTGATTGCGTTAATTCCGTTGGCGGCATAGTCCTTCCAAAACTCTTGCGCAGGCTTGGCGTTTCGTCAATCACGGAACTTTGCTGCGAGCCGACAGGAGTGTTTGTCCATGACCCCGAGCCATTGGAGAAAAACCTTTCGGACATAATGCATTTCATGTCGCGCGGCAGTTGCGACTTGGCTTTTGTCGTTGACCCCGATGTCGACAGGTTAGTGATGATATGCGAGGACGGGACAATCTTTGGCGAGGAGTACACTTTGGTGAGCATTGCCGACTATGTGCTGTCGAACACTAAGGGAAATGTTTCCTCAAACTTGAGTTCCTCGCGTGCTTTGCGTGACGTTGCCGAACGGCATTCAGGAGCCTATTTCGCAGCAGCGGTAGGCGAGGTCAATGTCGTTGCAATGATGAAGAAATGCAATGCCGTCATCGGCGGAGAAGGCAACGGAGGCATAATCTACCCGGCAGCACACTACGGACGGGATGCTTTGGTGGGAATAGCCTTGTTCTTAACCTTGTTGGCAAAAAGCGGGTTGAAAATGACGGAATTGAAGAATACCTACCCTAAGTACTTCATGACCAAGGACAAAATAGAAACGCATCCGCTCTCACGCCCTGATGACCTGCTTGAACGCATAAAAGAACATTATGCGAAAGAAAGATTGACATGCATAGACGGGGTCAAGGTGGACTTCGATGACAAATGGCTGCACGTCAGGTGCAGCAACACCGAGCCTATCGTAAGGATATACGCAGAAGCAAAAACGCCATGGGAGTCTGAAGAATTGGTTGACCAAGCAAAAAGACTGTTGACGGGCATATATTGATGCGCGTGGCAAAGTCGCAGTTTGCATTAGATAACAGCTTTGAACCCGTCGGAGTGGGGAAATAACACATTTGCAATCAAAAGCCGTGGCATGGATCTCCTGCCACGGCTTCACGTTTTATTGAAGCATAGCCAGCTTGGCCTGTGCCTTATACAAACAATTTCTCAGGATATTCCCCCGCATCAACCAGTTCCTTGATTTTCGCGACTACCCCGGGGCGGTCGGCAGAATAGGTTACCCCGAACCATTTCGATTCAGTGTCAAGCACCTTGACCGAGGCAGTCCCACTTGTGACGAGTTCGTTGACAAGGAGAGGGATGAAGAACTCCGCTTTAGCGTTGCCCTCATTAGCTCTTAGGAACTCTGCGAAATACCTCTCAGAGTGAGAGAAGTAATCAGGCGTGAACCCCCACATGTTCATAGACACGGGTGTGTCGTCGTCGATAGCCACAAGCGAGCCGTCGTCATCCTTGTAATGTACCTTTCCGCCAATGCGTTCGATTGAAGTCCTTTCGACGACCGTCGTCAAAAATCCGTTTTCATCGGTATGGCAAATCCCGCGTGCCACGCTCCCGCTTTCCGACAAAGTGTTGCCCACGCGGTAGCCAACCATGCAATACTCGTTCTCATGACCGTACATCTTAACAAGCTGCTTGGCAAGCACCTCGTAACTCTGCCTGCCGTAGAAATCGTCAGCGTTGATAACCGCAAAAGGAGAGTCAATGGCATCCTTTCCCATCATAACCGCGTGGTTCGTTCCCCAAGGCTTGACGCGGTCTTCAGGGCATTTGAACCCTTGCGGCAGTTTGTCAAGCGATTGGAAAACAAGCGCGGTAGGAATCACGTTCTCGTATTTGGACAGGACCTTTGCACGGAAATCGTCCTCA
>CAZWPW010000008.1:0-9405 GCA_964635525.1 uncultured Bacteroidaceae bacterium | reverse complement strand
GATGACAAACACGACCTTCCCGAAGCCGGCACGCACGGCATCGAAAATTGAATAATCCATGATTGTCTCGCCGTTCGGGCCAAGCCCGTCAAGCTGCTTAAGGCCACCGTAGCGGCTACCCATGCCGGCAGCCAAAACTAAAAGAGCAGGTTTCATCGTCATTAAAGTTAAGTGTTCGTTCAAAGCAACAACTCAAGTGCGCAAAAGCTCCGTTTCGAGCCGCGCTCCCAATGCTGTGCAAATGTAGTTAAAACTTTCGTTCATTGGGCATGGCTTTTAAGCATCAAGGCAAGCTGCACTATTGTTTATTGTTTCACGGAATTGTTTACATTTGTGCCGTTGATGCGATGTGTAGTTTACAATTCAAATAGGTATTAGTTATGATGAAGAATTTTGCAATCATCCTCTTGGCATTGCTCGTGTGCGTCCCCGCTGCGGCCAAGAAGGACAAGAAGAAGGGGCGTGAACAGAGTGCCAAGACCTTTGTGCTGGTTGACCGCTCGGACTCGTTATCGTATTGCCTCGGTTATGCCAACGGCGGAATTTCGCTCAAGCCTCGGCTTTTGGAGGATTTCGGTATCGATTCGTGCTGTTACGAGGCTTTTACGAAGGCTTTCAGGCGCGGGGTGGCATGCTATGACATGGCTGATGTTGCCGAGGCTGTTGGCTTCTACCATGGTTTGCTTGTCAGGCTCGAACGCGTCGAGAAGATGATAAAGCCAATGCTTGATGCCGATACGACGATGCACGTCAACTACCCGCTCTTCGTTGACGTTATGACGCAGACGTTCTTCGCCGATTCGATGCAGATGGATGGCAACCAGGTTAACGAGTACATGAAAGCCTTGCAAGAGGATTTGGATGCCAAGCTTTTACAGGCATACAAGATTGAGAACGAGCAGTTCCTCATCGAGAACGCAAAGAACGACAGCGTGGTGCAAACCGAATCGGGATTGCAGTACAAGGTGCTGGTCGAGGGCACGGGGCGTGTGCCTAAGGTTGACAGCCGCGTCAAGGTTGAATACAGGTGCATGACCATCGACGGCAGGGAAATAGACAGTTCATACAGGAGGGGAGAGCCTTCGGAATTCGTTGCCAACAAGCTCATCAAAGGTTGGACGGAGGCTTTGACGATGATGCCCGTCGGCTCGAAGTGGATGCTGTATGTACCGCAGGAGTTGGCTTACGGCGACAGGGTATCAGGTCCTATCAGGCCGTATTCAACAATTATCTTCGAAGTAGAGTTGCTTGACATAGTCGAGTGACGCCATTGGGAAATCAATGCCGCGCACCGCTTGTGCTGCTTGTAAAGCTGCACGGGCGGCGCGCTTTTCTTGGCAAGGTGGCTCAGTCAGAAGGGGTAGCCTATTGCGAAGTGTATGCCTAACCCGCTCTTGAAGTTCTCCAAGTTATAGTAGCCGTCCTTCCCTGTGTCGTATGGCACGTGGAGGCCTATCCCCATGTCGAGGCGCAGCACGAGTATGTCAAGGTCGTAACGTAAACCGACACCGGTGCCGAGGGCTATGTTATCGTATATGTCCTTGAAAGTGAATTCTGCTCCGGGACGGGCCTCGTCGGGACGTACCAGCCAGACGTTGCCGGCATCAAGGAACACGGCTCCGTTGAGGTCGCCGAAGATGTTGAAACGGTATTCTATGTTAGCCTCCAACTTCACGTCACCTGTTTGGTCGATGTAGGAATATTTGTTATCTCCCTCGAGCTTGTATCTCCCCGGGCCAATTGACCTGACTGTGAAGGCGCGGATGCTGTTTGCCCCGCCCACGTAGAACTGTTCGCTGTAAGGTACTACTACAGCATTCCCGTAGGCGTATGCAATTCCTCCCATGAGCCTGAGCGCAATGGATTGCTTGCGTTTGATGCGGTAGTTGTAGCGGAGTTCAACAGTGAGCTTGGTGAATTGCGAGAAAGGGTTTCCGAGCAGGGCTTTGTCGGTTTCGGAGAACCGTTTCCCCGCCATGGCATAGAAGCATGAAAGCAAATTGCCCGATGATGTTAGCGAGGTTTGCAGCCAAACAATGCCCCGCTTGCGCAGCGATGTGTTGTCGTAGGTGTAGGCATAGCTCATCGATGGCACGAACTGGTCGGCAAGGCTGAGGTAGAGGGCTGGGTTGGCGTTCGATATTGAATCGAACTTGGCCGTGGTGCTTTGCAGCAAGTTGAAGTCGAGCTTGAATGGCGTCACCGCGTGCTGGTGCTTGGAACTTGGGCGGAACTTGTATTCAGCTCCACCGCCAAGCGTGAGCATCTTGAAGTATGTTGCTCTGTTCGTTTGGTTGAAATGCGTGTAGAACTTTGTCGATGCGGGATAGTTGAAGTCGCGCTCCAGCATCTTCGGGAAAATCACCCGGGGAAAGTCGATAGCCAAGTCTATGCCGAACTCGTAGGAATTGATGGCCTGCCCGCTTTCACGGACGTTGGTTTGCCATTCGTAGGAGCCGTTGAGCGTGAGCGAGAGTGCTTCACCTCCGCCGAAGAGGTTCTTGCGTGTGACGCTGAACGATGCCCCAGGGCCGACGTAGTTGTTGCTCTTGGACTTGACATTCATCTCGAATTCCCCGTTGAGAGGGTAGTCGAACGAGGCGTTGATTACCCTGTTTAGCGTGTTGCCCGTGGAGTCCTCTGGAATGTACTGTATCTCGGTGTAGCGGAAGATGTTGAGCCGCCCGAGTGCTTCCTGGGTTTTCTGTTGGGTGAATTGTGAGTAGGTGTCGCCTTTTTTGTCCTTAATCTTGCTGTAGAGTATCGGCGGGCGCACCTTGAGTTTCCCCTCGTAGAAGATTTTCATGTCCTTGTAAACTACCGAATCGGTCGGGGGCTCGTTGTTGTAGCCGCGCAGGTTGACGGTCAACCCGCCTATTTCCCACTTGCGCTTGACCATGTCGTTAAGCCCGGCGCGTTGCATGACTTTGATTGACACCTTGCCTTCATTGGAAAGCGTGTCGCCAAGGAACTCTATGTAGCTTGGCACGAAGTAGAAGTACCCGCGGCGGCGCAGCAGTGTGCTTATCCTTTGCCTTTCCTCTTCAAGGCTCAGGACATTGAACTGGCTGCCCGGCTTCAGCTTGCTCCTGCGCAGCGTTCTCTTTATCAGGCTGTCCACCTCTTGGTTGAACCCTTCGTAGATTACCGTGTCGATGCTGTAGCCCTGACCCATATTCACGAAATAGCTGATACGACTTTTCTTGTCGTTCTTCTTGTCGGGGACGAGTTCATAGCTCACTTCCCCGTTGAAGTACCCATAGTCATGCAGCAGGTTAGTGGCGGCAAGCGAGCGCATTTCAGGGTTCACCGATGAGATGAGTACCGGAGCTTTTGCGAAGTTCTTGAACACCCATTTGCCGAATTTCTTTTTGGAATTCTTGTATTTGTTGAACAGGAACAGTTTGAACGACGGCCATGGGTAAGTCAGCTTTGACGAGCCGAAGAATGAGCCGTTAGGCTTTTGTTTGAGCGCGGCGTTTACTTCGTCCAACGCGTCGGCAGCCCCGTCAGTGCCGTCGTTGCCGGATACTTCTATAGTCTTTATCCCAGTGTAGAGTATCTCTCCTTCGCGCAAGTTGCTTGTCGTCGAGCATGATGTTATGACCGACAATAAGGCGAGCAAGGAAGCAACTGCCGCAATGCTGCGTTTCATCTTTTTTGTTTCAGGTTTCCGCATTTTTCTTTTGTTTCTTGCGTTTGAAGATGAATAGCTCGCCTAAGCGCAGCATTTTTTTCCGCAGGACGATGCCTCCCCCGGTTTCGGTTATTTCGCCCTCAAGCACGCTTTCATAGTTCTTGTTGTGGAACAGTTTGACATATCGCGTCCCTGAGTTGTCGAGCCGGTATTCCAATGATATGTTGTCGATGAACGACTCCTCGTCAGATTCAGTGCTGTTGCTGCTTCCTGTAGAGATTGTGCCTCCGACAACTATGCTGAAGCGGTCATTGAAGAAACGTTTTGATATTTTGTAGGAGATGTCCATGTTTTGTAGTCCCTCGTCGCTGTTCGGGTTTTCCATGCCTATGCTCAGGTCAACGGCTTTTATTTTGTTTGTGGCATTTGATATCTCGCTTTGCAGCAAGCTGTTCAGCGCGCTTCCCATGTTGAAGTTGGCATCTGCGGTGCTTCCCGTTCCTATATATATCCCGGTTATCATCATGGTCAATGCCATTGTCCTCCGTTCGTCCTCGCCGGCTGCAGCAAGCGTGTTCTGCACTTCGGCATCCTGCGGTGCATCCAAATCGAACGACAGCCCGAGGTCGCTTAGGGTGTTGTAAATGTTCACGCTGACTTCGAAATCAACCTTCCTCGTCCCATCGCCGCTGTTGTAGGCTACGTCGGTGCGCACGTTTTTCACCGCCGTGAGGTTCATGCTGGGGTTTGTGGCGTTGCCGGTCCAGTCAATGTACCCTCCGTTTTTGACGGTGAAATCGGCAATCTTGACCAATGGGAACGAGTAGCTTATCTTGCCGCCGGTGAATGTGTATCGGCCTGTCAAACTCAAATCTCCTTGCGCGGTATATTGCATTGACAAGTCACCGCCTCCAACTACCTCGATGCGGTTATCTCCGCTATCGCTCAAGTCGATGTTCACCGAGGCCGTAGGGTCGATTGACACGCTAAGCAGCATGTCGATACCGGTGATGGGGATTTGTTCTGTTGTTTCCTCGTCAACTGCCGTGGTGTCAGAGAAGTTGGTGAATGTGATTGTTTCGCCTAACCTGTCCTGCACCGTCAACGACGATTCCTTCATCACGTAGGTCACGTTGGTGTTGCCGAGCAGTTTAGTGTAGCCGCGTATTTTCAAGTCGTTGAGTTTGCCGTTTGCAGTTATTGCCATGTCAATATAGGCTTTGCCATAGACAAGCGATGCCCTTGTCTTGCTGGAATTGAGCAACTCATAGTTTGATGCCATGAACTGCAAGTTGGTTCTGATTTCCGCCAAGTTAGAGAAATCAACGGTGCCGTTTATGTTGAAAGGATTGTCGGTGCGTGTCATGAGCGCGAACTTGTCGAATTTAATGCAACTGTCGTCAATGACGATGGGGTTGTCGTCAAAGCGCACCTTGGTACCTGCCTGCACAATGAGGACAGATGCCTCGTTGAATGTCATGCTCCCGTTGAGCAATGGCTTGATGAGCGAGCCGGCAGCGGTCATTTCACCGCTTATGCTTCCGTCAAGGCGCATGAAACCTCTCGGCAAGAAAGGGTTGGCTATGCTGAGCGGCAACTCTGTGACCTTCATGCGGTAGGCGATACTATCGGTGCCGGATTCGTATTTGCCTCCAATGGCGAGCGCTTCGGAGCCGTTGATGCCGAGCTTGGCGCTCATTATTTGCTTCGTATCATCGAACGGGACGTACCCGAGTTCCAACGAAAAGTCGGCAACGTTCCGGCCTTGATAAGCAAATCCGTCGATGTTTGTCTTGCATGACAGTGCGTAAGTGCGTTTCAGCGCAGTGTAGGAAAGATCAGCCGAAATAACACCTGATATATCTGGCAGCATAGGCACGAGCGACCGGATCTCGGCAAGGTCTATGCCCGAAAGCGAGGCCGTCAACCTGCTGTTGCCCCTGTCTGTAGTCGAGTTGACCAATGACAGGCCAAGCCCTTTCTCGTCTTTGAATGCAACATCGGCATATACGTTTTTGTCTTTGTCCAGCAACACGTAATTGTTCTCGTTCAGATTGAAATCCCTGAACAGGAACACAGGCTTTTGCGGGAAAAACGACATCTTCAATCCCTCCTTGACAAATTCGGCCTTGCAACCAAGGTAGACGCCTTTAACCCCGTCTTTGTCAAACATGTCGATGAGTATGTCCGCCGAACGGTTTGTTATCTCCCCGTTCACTGAAGCGCCAGTGACAAACTCTGCCATAGTTTGGCTGTTGGCCACGTTCAGCTTGTAGCGGATGCTCGTCGAGTCCTGCACGAACCACATATAGGCGCTGTCCAATTTGATAGAATCAACGGCTATCGTTTTGAACGACAAGTCGCCTGCCAGCCCGCGCACGGGGTTAGTGCTTATCCTGACGCGTGTGCGCCCTATGTCGATGCCATTGGTTTTCATTAAGTTGCTCACCGGGTTGTCGTTGTCGGCACGCAATTCAAAGTAGAGGTCGGGCAGGTAGTGTTTCAACTTGCTGTAGTCGAGCTCATGGTTGGTAAGTTGTTCTGCCATTTTTTCCATGAACGTCTGCAACATTGATGCTATTTGCATGGCGTTGTTGTCGCCCCGGGCTTCCATAGTCAAATCGCCCGCGCTGATTGACGCCTTTGAAGTCTTTGAATCTGTGTAGGCCGTGAAGTTCAAGTCCTTTGGCTTGACTTCGTTGCCGTCGATGTTGAATGTGATGTTTGTCACCCCGCCGCTGGCATCATACATTTCTTCCATGTCAGTGGATAAAGCAAACTTTGCATCTAAGGAGCAGATGTTGCAGCTGTCATTGCCCATTGCTTCCGTCAAGTCGAGTTTGTCCAAACCGATGCCCAACGACAATGATGCCTTCTCACGTGAGAGGTTTGCCCTTATGCTTGTTGCCATGTCCAACCAAGGGTTGCCGGTTGTGATGTCAACCCTCCCTCTTGAATGGTGCAGCGAGGCGGTCACAACGGTGTTTGACAAGTCGTAATTGCCATATTTCAAATTGCTTATCCTTGTGCGCAGCCTTAGCTTGGTTTGCCTGTCGAAAGGGTCGAAGCCTTTGCCTTCGGCGCGCAGACTTATGCAAACAGGCGAGAGGCTTTCCAAGTTGATGAAGTCGGATGCAACGAGCGAGTCGATGCCAAGGGTTACCGCATAGCTCTCATCGTTTGCCGAATATGTCCCCTCTAAGGTGAGGCCTGCCTCTTCCATGCCGAGGCTTGCTTGGCAATTACCCTTGTCATACACCGCATTGGCGCTTAAAGTCAACCCCTTCGGGATGAAGAACGACGAGTCGGGCATGCCTGTGGCGGGCTTGATAAAATCCAAGTCTCCGGTCTTCATACCGAGGTTCATGCTGGCGGAGAGCTTGTCGTTGTCAAGCAGCGATGACACTTCGCCCTCGCAATTCAATTCCATAACATTCTCCCAAGCCACGTGCAGCTTGTTGAGCTTCAAGCAGTCCAATGTCCCCTCAATTCCCAAGCTCATGCCGATAGGATGGCGCGGAATCGCTTCATGGAACTTGCCCGTTAAGTGTTCGATGTCACCGATGCCAGCTTTGAGGTTGATGCCAATGCCTATTGCTCCGTTTGGGATAGAGTCCAGCAGTCCCCAGCCGGCAACGATGTCCATGCTAAGCTCCGATAACGGTGTCTTAATCCCGAGGTCATTCACGTAAATGCAGTTCTTGTCCGACGATATAGAGCCGTGGCCGGAGACAATCGACAACCCGCTCTTTTCATTAAGTGCGAGCCTTGTTATCTTTCCGTGCAGAGTATCGGCGGCGTATGCCAACGAATCAAGTTCAATGTTTATATGCTCCGCCATGAAATCCGAGGAGTTGAAAACCCCGGGTGTCACTGTTCCCCCTGTGTTCATGCCGAACTTGCCGTCCTCAATCTTGAAATGCCCTAACGAATATCTTGCAGCACCAAGGTCTGCAACGCAGTCAACAATGGAGGCTTTCTTCAGGCTTGAGATCATCGACAAGGTATCCATTGGCATGGACAGGTTGAATGACACGTTTTCAATATCAATGTTCTTGACTTCGATAATCCAGTTGAACGGCTCCGATGACGTGGTGTCCTCCTCCTCCTCCGGGGCGGTGATGCACAAGTCGATGTTAGTGTCTTTCAGCAGTAAACGGTTGACAGTGACCTTCGAATCATTCAAGTCCACCCCCCGTGACACGAGGCTCAGCTTGTTGATGTTGCCCTCGACATAATACCCAGGCACGAGGTGCTTCGATTTCACCTTGGCATCTGTAAGCTCAATGCCGTCGACAGCAATTTGATAGCTAAACAATGGCGAGAACGGAATCCGCATCGACAAGCTTTTGACGAACATGACTGTATCAGGCGCATCGATAATGTAGGCATCCTTGACAACCAATGAAAAGGGGAAGCGCAAAGCCACGCGGTCAATGCTCACATCCATCCCCAAAGTCTGCGAAGCTGTTGCCGACGCTTTGTTCTTTGCGTACTTTTGAATTGGAGGCAAGTATACAAGAAAGATGGACAGAAGCATCAAAGCAATTGGGAAGAGTATGATGCCAATAACCCATTTTAACCACCTTGCCATACAAAAGCCAATTTATTCACCGTGCAAAATAACGGTTTTTTTGGCAAAGAGCTTTCCCCGCATCACTTAAATATGGTAAGGTGGATTAAAGTCACCAAAGCACAAGACCACAGAAAAAACCATAAGGCCGAGCAATAATGGTAAACTAATAGTTAAATAATTACAAATAAACAAGGGAATATAAAATTAGTTGCATCAATATACTAATTTTCGCCTGTGCAATTAAGATACATTTATTAATTTATTTATTAAACTCATTGATTTATGAAAAAAACTATTCATTTTCTGGCCGCTATGTTGATAAGCACTGCGGCAACCACTGCGCCGGCTATGGCGCAGGCAGACAACTCCTGCGGCGACAACTTGACGTGGAGCATCTCAGGCGAAACGCTGGTCATCGAGGTCTACGGGGCGATGTGGGATTACAGCTACACATATATTAACCAGTATCCCTACTTCAAGACCGACGCGCCTTGAGCGGATTCCACCTTCACTGACCTGTCCTTCCCCGAGGGCATTACCTACATCGGGCAGTATGCGTTTTACCAGTGTACCTCTTTCACCTCCGTCGACCTGTCGGGATGCAACGCATTAGTAAGCATCGGGGAGTCTGCGTTCCAAGGTTGCAGTTCCCTCGCCTCAGTTGACCTGTCTGAGTGCACCGCGCTGGAGAGCATCGAGTACTCTGCGTTTTACTGGTGCACCTCCCTCGCCTCCGTTTACCTGCCAGCCACGCTGCCAAGTATAGGGGAGGGGGCGTTTAGCTACTGCTCATCGCTCAATTACGTCAATTTCTCGGACTGCGAGGCGTTGACGAGCATCGGGGATAATGCGTTCCGCGAAGCTGCTTTGACCGAGCTTGACCTCTCGGCCTGCACTTTGCTGACGAACATCGGAAGCTATGCGTTCAACTGGTGCTACTCCATAGAGACCGTTGACCTGCCTGAATCGCTCACGAGCATCGGGAACTATGCGTTTGCCTATTGCGCCAGCCTGGAGAGCATGACCGTGCGTGCCGAAGAGCCGCCGACTATCCAAAGCAATACGTTCGAAAACGTAGATAGAAACATCCCCGTGTACGTGCCTAACGACTATGTTGACGATTACAAGGCAGCCGATTACTGGGAAGAGTTCTTCAATATCCAAGGCATAAATGAAAGCGGCGGGTCAGGCA
>CAZWPW010000007.1:5644-24419 GCA_964635525.1 uncultured Bacteroidaceae bacterium | reverse complement strand
GGTACAATGTGTCCGGCTTGAGCAAAGGCGTTTACCTTG
This sequence comes from uncultured Bacteroidaceae bacterium, assembly GCA_964635525.1. Taxonomy (GTDB): domain Bacteria; phylum Bacteroidota; class Bacteroidia; order Bacteroidales; family Bacteroidaceae; genus Avibacteroides. Next base: position 24,380 of record CAZWPW010000007.1, on the reverse strand, counting down.
CTAAGGTGAAGACGGACAAGGGTACGGTTGCACTGAAATTCATAGTCAAGTAGCATGTAGCGGCATAACTCCCGCTTCGGGATTATGCCGCGCCGCTATACGGCAGAACAACGTCACCCCAAGCGGGTATCAGGTCTAAAATAAGGCCTCTGCAAAATCACAAGGGAGTTTTGCAGGGGCCTCTAATTATATGATAAAACAACGACTTGATTTTTAGGGACATTTACTGAATATCCCTGCGAAGCGGCAAGCACTGCAGCGTCAACGGAACATTGAGGCAGTCTTTGCTATTCCTTGTACGAGGCTGTCAACTTCCTCCATAGTGTTGTACATGGCAAACGAGGCGCGTACCATTCCATCAACTCCGAAACGGCGCATCAATGGCTCGGCGCAGTGGTGGCCAGTGCGCACCGCTATGCCAAGGCGGTCGAGAAGCGTGCCCATGTCAAGGTGGTGTATACCGTCGACGAGGAACGAAACGACCGCGCTTTTGTCTTTTGCCGTTCCGAAAATCCTCATGCCGCTAATCTCCGACAAACGCTCCGCTGCATACGCTTCAAGCCTGCGTTCATGCTCGCCGATTGCGTCAAGGCCAATGCCCGTGAGGTAACGCAATGCCACGGCAAGGGCGTTCGAACCCACGTAGTCTGGCGTTCCGGCTTCAAACTTGTAGGGCAGCTCATTGTAGGTAGTCTTTTCAAACGTCACCGAACTTATCATCTCGCCCCCGCCTTGGTATGGAGGCATCTGCTCAAGCCACTTTCGCTTTCCATAGAGCACGCCTATGCCCGCCGGCCCATAGACTTTATGACCGGAAAAGACATAGAAGTCAGCATCCAAGTCGCGCACGTCGACAGAGAGATGCGCCACGGCCTGCGCGCCGTCGACAAGTACTGCCGCACCATGCTCATGCGCAGCCTTGGCTATCTCCTTGACCGGATTATGCGTCCCGAGAACATTTGAGACATGGGCAACTGCCACAAGCCGCGTGCGAGCGTTGAGCATGGCAAGCAACTCGTCAACGACAATTTCGCCCGCGTCGTCAATCGGAGCGACTCTCAACTTCGCGCCCTTGCGCTGGCAAAGCATCTGCCATGGGACGATGTTGCTATGGTGTTCCATTGCGGTGACCACGATTTCATCGCCTTCGCCTACGAAAGCCTCTCCAAAAGAGGTTGCAATCAAGTTTATGCTTTCTGTAGTCCCGCGGGTGAAGACAATTTCGCAAGCCTCGGCAGCATTGAGAAACGAACGCACTTGTTCGCGTGCTGCCTCGTGCAACCCTGTAGCCTGCTGCGACAAGTAATGCACAGCGCGATGGACATTGGCATTGGCCGAATAGTAAACCTCGGCAATGGCATCGACAACCTGCCGAGGCTTCTGCGTAGTGGCGGCATTGTCTAAGTAAACGAGCGGCTTGCCGTAGACGCTCCTTACGAGGATGGGGAAGTCTTCCCTTAGTTTGGCTACATCATACATTATTATATCCCCCGTCTTTTCATTTGCACTTGCCTGAACACCCTCCGCATGAATCGAGCTCGCCCCTGAAGCGTTTCTCAACCAACAAATGCAGGCGGTCCTTCAACGGTTCCAACCTTATATTGTCGATGACTTCATTGACGAAGGCAAACATGAGCAGCGTTTTGGCTTCCTTCACCGGCAAGCCGCGCTGGCGCATATAGAACACTGCCGCCTCATCAAGTTGCCCCACTGTCGCCCCGTGGCTGCACTTGACATCGTCGGCGTATATCTCAAGCTGCGGCTGCGCGTACATCCTTGCCTCCTTGGTAAGGCACAAGTTCTTGTTTGTCTGCTGCGAGGAGGTCTTTTGCGCCCCTTCTTCCACTAATACCGTCCCGGCAAAAGCACCGACTGCAGAGTCGTCAAGCACGTATTTGAACAGCTCGTTGCTTGTGCAGCGCGGCACGCGGTGAACAATTCTCGTGTTGTTGTCGATGTGCTGGTCCTTATCGGCCGTTGCTATGCCGTTGAGCGTCGCTTCTGCTCCCTCGCCGTCAAGGCTTATGCTGACGTTGTTGCGGGTCATCCCGTTCGTCAGGGTGACACCGTTGACGAGAACGTTCGATGAGGCCGCCTGCCTTACGTATGTGTTAGCAATGCGGGTGTTGGCAGCCGTGGTCTCCTCGAGTTCGTAGTAATCAAACGAGGCGTTGCGCCCTACATATATCTCTGCCACTTGCGTCGTCAAATAGTTAGCATTGCCTTCGGCATGGTCGCAAACGAGGAACCTGGCCTCGGCATTCTCGCCAAGCACTATAAGCAAACGGCGGTTAGCCATCATATCGGCGGTGGAACTCATGATGTTTATCAACTGCAAAGGCTTGTCGACTTTGACGTTGTCGGGGACATAGAAGAATACCCCGTCCTGAACGAATGCAGTGTTGAAGGCCGTCAAGCTGTCGCTCGATGCACCGGCGAGCTTCCCGTAGTGTTCCGACACTAAGCCGGGCCAGCGGGCGGCAGCCTCGCGCAGGCTCGTCAGCACAACCCCAGCAGGCAATGACGACAAGCATTCACTTCGCACGCGCATCATATCGTTCACAACAAAAAACAGACAGGTGTTCAACTTGGGCACTCCGCAAGGGAAAGACTCGTATGGGTCAGCCTTAAACTCCAAGCGCTTCAAGTTCAAACCGTAATCGGCTGCAAAGCGATGGCGGAGGTCAGTGTACTTGTAAGCCTCATCACGCGGAGACGGGAAGCCGCCACGCAGGAAAGCCGAGAAAGCCTCATCACGCAAACTGTCCATCACTGGGGACGAATGCGATGCAAGCAATGCCCTGGACTGATGGAACAAATCGGCATATTGTTTTTCTGGATTCATGTCAATATTCTCTTAGTCCATTCACTCGCCCAACTCCTTCTTGATCCAGTCATAGCCCTTCTGCTCAAGCTCCAAGGCAAGCTCTGGGCCGGCCGTCTTGACTATGCGCCCTTTGTAGAGGACATGCACGACATCAGGTTTGATATAATCCAGCAGCCTCTGGTAATGCGTTATCACTATGACGCTCCTCTCCGGGGTCTTCAACTTGTTCACGCCCTCGGCAACAACGCGCAGGGCATCAATGTCCAAACCTGAATCCGTCTCATCCAAGATAGCCAGAGACGGCTCAAGCATCGCCATTTGGAATATCTCGTTGCGCTTCTTCTCGCCCCCCGAGAAACCTTCGTTGACGCTGCGGCTGGCGAGCTTGTTGTCAAGTTCGACAATAGCGCGCTTCTCCCTCATCAGCTTAAGGAACTCGCCGGCGGAGAGCTGCGGCAACCCCCGGTGCTTGCGGTGTTCGTTGACCGCCGCGCGCATGAAGTTGACCATGCTCACGCCCGGAATCTCAACAGGATATTGGAAACTGAGGAACAACCCCTCGCGTGCCCTCTCCTCGGGCAACATGCCAAGCAGGTCCTTGCCATTGAACGTAACCGCGCCGCGAGTGACCTCGAATGCCGGGTTGCCTGCCAAGACTGAAGAGAGCGTGCTCTTGCCCGACCCGTTGGGTCCCATGACGGCATGCACCTCGCCCGCTTTGATTTCCAAGTCAATGCCTTTCAATATCTCCTTGCCTTCGACTGAAGCATGAAGGCCTTTTATCTCAAGTAGTTTCATTGTTTGTTTGATTTCAGTTTTTCAAATAATGTTCATGCTATTGGTTGACGGAGAACCTCACCCCACACTGCCCTCCAAAGATACTTGAAGCAGCTTCTGCGCCTCGACAGCGAACTCCATGGGCAGCTTGTTCAACACCTCGCGGGCATAGCCGTTGACGATCAAGCCTATTGCATCCTCCGTCGAGATGCCGCGCTGGTTGCAGTAGAACAGCTGGTCCTCGCTGATCTTCGAAGTGGTCGCCTCGTGTTCAATCACCGCAGTGTCGTTGTGGATATCCATGTAGGGGAAAGTGTGCGCCCCGCAACGGCTGCCGAGCAGCAGGCTGTCGCACTGGCTGTAGTTGCGGGCGTTCTCTGCCTTGGGAGAAACGCGGACAAGCCCCCGGTACGAGTTCTGGCTGCGCCCCGCCGAGATGCCTTTCGATATTATCGTGCTGCGGGTATCCCTGCCAAGATGTATCATTTTCGTCCCCGTGTCGGCCTGCTGCAGGTTGTTGGTCACCGCAACCGAATAGAACTCACCCGCCGAGCCATCGCCGGACAGAACGCAACTCGGGTACTTCCACGTTATCGCCGAGCCAGTCTCCACCTGCGTCCACGACAACTTCGAGGCCACGCCCTTGCACAGCCCGCGCTTGGTGACGAAGTTGTATATCCCGCCGCGCCCCTCCTTGTCGCCTGGATACCAGTTCTGTACCGTCGAATACTTCACCTCGGCCCTGTCGCGCACATATATCTCGACAATGGCGGCATGCAACTGGTTGTCATCGCGCATCGGGGCGGTGCAGCCCTCAAGGTAGGACACATAGCTGTCGTCGTCGGCAACGATGAGAGTCCTCTCGAACTGCCCCGTGCCTGCGGCGTTGATGCGGAAATAGGTGCTCAGCTCCATCGGGCAACGTACGCCCTTTGGGATGTAAACAAACGACCCGTCGGTGAAAACTGCAGAGTTAAGGGCAGCGAAAAAGTTATCGGTGAAACCTACCACCGAGCCAAGATATTGCCTCACTAAGTCGGGATGCTCCTGCACCGCCTCGCTGATGGAGCAAAAGATGATGCCCTTCTCAAGCAGCGTCTCCTTGTAAGTGGTCTTGACCGAGACCGAATCCATGACGGCGTCAACCGCCACCCCGCTCAGCGCCATCTGCTCCTCAAGGGGTATTCCCAACTTGTTGAACGTCTTGACCAGCTCGGGGTCGACCTCGTCAATGCTCTTTGGTTTCTTCTTTGCCAGGGGATCGGCATAGTAGCTTATCGACTGGTAATCGATGGGTGGCACGTCGAGATGCGCCCAACGGGGCATCTCAAGCGTCGTCCAGTGGCGGTAAGCCCGCAGGCGGAAATCAAGGAGCCAGGCGGGTTCGCCCTTCCTGGCCGAGATCTGCCTGATGACTTCCTCGCTCAACCCCTTGGGGATTATCTCTGTTTCAATATCGGTAGTGAAACCGTATTTGTAATCGCCGTAGGCGACCTTCTTGACGTATTTGTTCTTTTCTTCGTTGTTTTCCATATTTTGCTCTACTTTTCCGCAGAGGTGCCCAGACCCGTTTCGACCAAGTCGTTAGCCGCCTTGCTTACCGTGTCAACGAACGGCATGAGCGTGCCAAGAGAGTTCTTGCTGGCTTCATAGAAGAACGAGCTTTTCTCCACGCCTTCAGGGAAAACCCTGTCCTTGGCCCCGAAGATTTCCACAAGGCTCACCGCCACGCCCGTCAAGACGAGGTACTTGAACGCGCACAGCACGCCGCCAGCCAAACGGTTGAGCCAGCCCAAGTTGACCGCTAATAGCAACGACTTCAAGCCCGCCGACACAAGCGCACCGGCAATGAACACGGCAACCATGACCAAGGCGAACGAAGCGCCGTAGGCAACATTGCGGTAGTCCTCGTCAAAGAAACCGGCAAGAAAAGGGGCGGCGGCGCGCGCCACAGCTATGCTTGCAACCAAACAGACGATAGAAACGAACTGCTTTACAAAACCCTTGAACACGCCGGCAACGAAACCAACAGCAAGGACTAACAACACTATAATATCGAACTGGCAAGGCATCAGGCTGCAAACGAAAGGGTTGCCGGCTCCTCACCGGAACCTGTTGTGCTTGGCATCATATTCGAAGCCGGCATCACGCATCGCCGACAGGACGGCCTCCTTGTCTACCCCAAGCCCGTCGCACAAGGCATCGAGCGAATCGAAGGCATCGCGCAACTTCATGTTGAGCAAGCTCACGAGGATGAAAGGATCCTTTGGCAAATCCATAATCTCTGCTTCTTTTCAATTTAACCAACAAATATAATACATCAGACAAACAAACCAAAACAACATTACATCACCGCCCGGAAGAAATAACCAAGCCTCAGGAAGCTTCGAAGCATCGGGTGCAAAACGGCATTCCATAGCGCGGAAGCCCAGATTGCCAGGAATGCGAGGTTACAGCGGGCAGCATGAAATCCACACCTGGGCGGGAAGGAAAGTTTCCCCGGGTAGTATGCTATCTTTCCTTGGGTTGTATGTTATCTTTATTTTTACCTTAAAAACATATATTTTTAAAGTAAAAATATGTATTTGCAAAGTAAAAATATATAATCTTACGGTAAAAATAAAGATTTCATTGCATGCAATCCCGCTTTGCATCCTACCCAAGGAAACTTTGCCCCGGATGCTTTGCCGCTTTGCGCCGCTTGCTCAGTCATATTGCACTGTGTAACAGTGGATTTCAGATTGATACCATTCGTGGTTGAGCTGCATGTTGCGTTGTTTTGCGTTTTTCGTTTCCACAAATGCGGCGTTGCGGAGTGTAAAGCCGGGCCAAACGCTTACCTTTGCTGCATGGGAAGTGTTTCGCGCAAAGGGCGTTTGACGTTCGGCAAGAGCGAGCGTCTAAGGGGCCGGAAGGCCGTCGACGAGCTGTTCACCGGCAAGAGGGAGGCGTTGACTGCCTACCCCCTCCGTTTTGTCGCCATGCGTTGCGAGCCTTCGCCTGGTGCTGCTCCGGTGCGGGTAGTGGTGGTTGTTTCGAAGCGCAAGTTCAAGCGTGCCGTCGACCGCAACAGAGCCAAGCGCCTCATGCGTGAGGCCTACCGCCGGCACAAGCATATCCTTTTTGAGGGTTTGCAGGAGTCCGGCACCGGCCTGTCGGTGGCGATTGTGTGGCTTGCGGGCGAGTTTTTTCCGTTTGATGCTGTTTCGAGGAGTATGGCGAGGGGTTTGGAAAAGATCAGGTCAAGGCTATGTTGAAGAAACTGTTGACTGCCGTTTTGCTTGCTCCGCTGCATTTTTACCGCGCGGCGGTATCTCCTCACCTGCCTGCCTCGTGCCGTTTCGTGCCGACATGCTCTCAATACGCTATCGAGGCCATAACAAAGCACGGCCCTGTCAAGGGGTTGTGGCTTGCCGCCCGGCGTGTGCTGAGGTGCCACCCTTGGGGCGGTTCAGGATATGACCCTGTGCCATGAGATTCGTTATCAAGGATATACACGCCCACTTGCCTTCTGCTTCGATTGAATCGATAGTGAGCATCCGGGTCGGGAAGGATGCTTTCCCCGATTCCCGCCCGTGTTCCGTTGGCCTTCACCCTTGGGATGCCGGCCCCGGGTACATGCCTCTTGTCGACGAAGTGGAGGCTTTTGCGCTCCGCGACAACGTCTTAGCCGTCGGAGAAGCGGGCATTGACCGTTTGTGCGGCGTTGATTTGCGCTTGCAGGCAGAGGCTTTCGAGCGCCAGGCCATGATTGCCGAATCTCTTAGCCTGCCCCTTCTCATCCACAACGTCAGGTCTTCATCTGATTTGATTGCCATTAAATTGCGCCTGCGTCCTGCGTCGCAATGGATAATCCACGGCTTTCGCGGGCATCCCCGGCTTGCCGGACAGTTGCTCGAGCATGGTTTCCTGCTGTCGTTCGGCGAGCGTTTCAATGCCGAGACGGTTGCCATGACACCTACGGGCATGATGTTTTGCGAGACCGACGGTTGCTCTTCGGGCATTGACGCGGTGCGCTTGATGCTTTCCCGCGCCAAAGGGATGGATTTGGATGAGTTCAACGCGTTGATAGACCGGAACATCGCCTCGGTTTTCGGGCGTGGCCGGTGACCCTTTCTGCCGTGGCGCACTGCCTTATACGGAGTGCCGCGTGGCTGTGTTCAGAGCCAATTGTTGTCTTTGTACCACTTGACGGTATCTTTGACGCCTTCGGGGAGCAGCCAGGAGGGTTTGAATCCTAATTCTTCTTGCAGTCGTGCCGTGTCGCAGCTCCAGTTGCGTTGCCGCATGATGCGGTATTTGTCGGGATTGAGCGCGGTGGGGCTTGCATTGCGCGGTGTCATCTTCCCTGCAATGCACGCTATAGCCTTGAGCAGGGGCAGAGGGCAAGGCAGTTGCAGCACGAAGCGTTTGCCGAGTTCTTTCTGCAGAAGGCGCGTGAAGGCCGTTGCATCGTGCGTTTGCCCGTCGGCTACAATGTATTCGCGGCGCGTAACTCCTTTGTCAATTGCGAGGAACACCGCCTTTGCCAAGTCGCTGGCGTGGATGAAGGTCAGGTGCTGGCGCGTCAGGCCTGCGCGGAACGCGATATGCCTTTTGACCGCCTTTGCCACGAGGTAGTAGTCGCGGTCGCGTGGCCCGTATACCCCTGTTGGCCGGATGAAGACGTAGGGGAAGCCGGGCAGTGACGCGAGGTAGTCTTCGGCCATTGCCTTGCTTTTGCCGTATAGCGTGTCAGGATGTTTGGGGTCATCTTCGGTGAATGCCCCCCCGTCGTTTTCGTGTATTGGCCCGTGCACTCCAAGCGTGCTCATGAAGATGAATTGCCCTGGGATGGCTTTGGTGCTTTCGAGCGCATCGGCGAGGCATTTTGTCGCGTCGTAGTTTATTCGTTTGAAGTCGCCTGCGTTGCGGCATTTTGTCACGCCGGCGTTGTGTATGATTGTCTGCCACGGTCCGTGGAGGGTTATATGCCGTGCTATGCTCTGGCGGAGTTCTCCGGTGTCAGACAGGTCTAATTCTATGAAGTTGATGCGTTTGTCGCTGAGGCATTCCCTGCTGCTTGTCTTGCGCACGGCGGCCCATACTTCGAATCCTTTGTTGAGCGCTTCCTTGACGAGGTATCCTCCTATGAACCCGCTTGCTCCTGTGATGAGTATGGATTTGTTCATTTCTTGCGGTGCTTGCTTGCGTTGGTTGCGTCTTGCGGGCAGGTCAGTCGGTTTTTGATGAGAATTCCATGAGGTACGCTTTAATGAAGCCGTCGATTTTGCCGTCCATAACTCCGTTGACATCAGATGTTTGATAGTTTGTGCGGTGGTCTTTGACCCTTCTGTCGTCGAAGACGTAGCTTCTTATTTGCGACCCCCATTCAATTTTCTTTTTGCCAGCTTCGACTTTGGCTTGTTCTTCGAGGCGGTGCTGCAGTTCCTTGTCGTAGAGAATTGAGCGCAGTTGCCTCATTGCGTTCTCTTTGTTTTTCGGTTGGTCCCGTGTTTCGGTGTTTTCGATCAGTATTTCTTCTTCCTCACCGGTGTATGGGTCTTTGAATTGGTAGCGTAGCCTGACCCCTGATTCCACTTTATTGACGTTCTGTCCTCCGGCACCCCCTGAGCGGAACGTGTCCCATGTTATGTTTGCGGGGTTTATATGCACTTCTATGCTGTCGTCGACGAGCGGTGTGACGAATACCGATGCGAACGACGTCATTCGTTTTCCTTGCGCGTTGTATGGCGATACTCTTACGAGGCGGTGCACTCCGTTTTCCCCTTTGAGGTATCCGTATGCGTAGTCGCCTTCGATGTTCATTGTCACCGATTTTATTCCTGCCTCGTCACCGTCTTGCAAGTTTGATATAGTTGCTTTGCAGTTGTTTGCTTCTGCCCATCTGAGGTACATGCGCATTAGCATCTGTGCCCAGTCTTGGCTTTCTGTTCCTCCTGCCCCTGAGTTTATTTTCAGCACGCAGTCCATTTCGTCGGCTTCTTGCCGCAACATGTTTTTCAGTTCGAGTGCTTCGACTTCCTGTGCAGCTTTGGCGTATGCTTCATCGAGTTCTTGCTCGCTGAGGAGTCCTTCCTTGCAGAAGTCGAATGCGAGTACGAGTTCGTCGGCCAATGTTTTGACTTTCTTGTATCCATCGACCCATGCTTGCAGCGCTTTGACTTTTTTCATCTGCGCTTCTGCTGCTTTGGCATCGTCCCAGAACCCGGGAGCTTGCGTTCGCAGTTGTTCTTCTTCGACTTGCATTATTTTGTTGTCGATGTCGAGGTATCGTTTCAAGTCTTCAGTGCGTGCGGCGATATCCTTGAGTTGTTCTTGTGTTATCATTTGGAGGGTTGTTTGTTTTTGCTATGCTGGCAGAAGCTCTATCAGCCTGAGGTATATTATTGTTGATGGTATTGCGAAGAGCGAGCTGTCGAAGCGGTCAAGCACTCCCCCGTGTCCTGGGAGTATTTTGCCGCTGTCTTTTACATTCCACGCTCGTTTTATCATTGATTCGGTCAGGTCTCCGAATGTTGCGAATACCGCCACAACGAGTGCCATGCCCATCCACTGGTAGGTTTTAAGGTCGTCGAAGCACACTGAGAAGACGTATGCCGTTGCCAGGCTCACTGCTATTCCTCCTATTAGTCCTTCCCATGTTTTCTTAGGTGAGATGCGCGGGAAGAGTTTTGTTTTCCCAGCGAGTATCCCCACGCAATAGGCACCCGTGTCGTTAGCCCAGATGAATGCGAACATGGCAAGCGGGAATAAGGGCGAGTATGAGATGTTTCCTGCTTCGTCGGCTGTCAGGGCGAGGAACTGCAGCAGGGCAAATGGCACTACGGCGTATGCTATGACGAATACGGTGTATGCCATTTCGTTTACCGGGTTAGGCGTTTTGCGGTAGAGTTGCACTATGAACGAGGCTATCAGCACGAGCAAGGTGGCCGCTACTGCCGTCTTGACTTCCATGCCCGTTGCCGCCATTGATGTTGTCACGAAGGCTGCGACCATGAGCAGCGAGAGCGACAAGGGGTCAAGCCGCGCCGTTCCCGATTCTCTGATCAGCTTGACGAGTTCGGCAGCTACAAGGCTTGCTATGATGAGGAATAGCACTCTGAATGCCGTTAAACCAAGGAAGGGTATTCCGGTTATGACACCCACGAATACGAGGCCGGTGATGGTTCTCGCTATCAGGTTGGAGGTTCGTTTTTCAGCCTTGGGTGTTGTCTTCTGGCTGTTGTGCTTTGTTGTTTTCTTCATTTGCGTCTTGGCTTGGCACTGCATCGTTTTCGTTGTCCGCTGTTTGCGGCAGGAGTTTTGCTGTTCCGTTTTCGGCGAATATTTCCTCTGCCCTTGATGCCCATTTTCTTTTTCCGAATATCTTTTCGAGGTCGTCGGCAAAGATTACTTCTTTTTCAATGAGCATTTGCGCGAGTTTGTTGTGTCCTTCTGCGTTTTCAGTAAGTATTTTCTTTGCGCGTTCGTATTGTTGGGCAATCATCCTCTGCACCTCGTCGTCGATCATTTTGGCCGTTTCGTCGCTGTACGGCTTAGTGAGCGAATAGTCAGTGTTGTTGTAGTAGCATATATTCGGTATTTTTTCGCTCATTCCGAGGTATGCCACCATTCCATACGCTTGTTTTGTTACCCTTTCGAGGTCGTTCATTGCTCCTGAGCAGATGCTTCCGACGAACAATTCTTCGGCGGCTCTTCCTCCGAGCGTTGCGCACATCATGTCGAGCATTTGCTCCTTGGTTGTTATTTGCCTTTCTTCCGGGAGGTACCATGCTGCTCCGAGTGCGCTTCCTCGCGGGACTATTGTGACTTTGATGAGCGGGTTTGCGTGTTCGAGCATCCACGAGAGCGTTGCATGTCCTGCTTCGTGCAGTGCTATTGTCTTTCGCTCTTCCTTGGTCATTATTTTTGTTTTCTTCTCAAGCCCTCCGACAATTCTGTCGACGGCATCAAGGAAGTCCTGTTTCCCGACTGCATTTTTGTTGTGCCGAGCTGCTATTAGTGCGGCTTCATTGCAGACGTTTGCTATGTCAGCTCCCGAGAAGCCCGGTGTTTGCCGTGCGAGCAGGTCGGCATCGACGGTGTCGTCGACTTTGAGCGGGCGGAGGTGCACACCGAATATTTCCTTGCGTTCGTTGAGGTCTGGCAGGTCGGCATATATCTGCCTGTCGAATCGGCCTGCCCTGAGCAATGCCTTGTCAAGTATGTCTGCCCGGTTTGTTGCTGCGAGAATTATCACTCCGCTGTTTGAGCCGAACCCGTCCATTTCGGTGAGCAGTTGGTTGAGCGTATTCTCCCGTTCGTCATTCCCTCCCATGCTCGGGTTTCGTCCCCTGGCTCTCCCGACTGCATCTATTTCGTCGATGAAGACAATGCACGGAGCTTTTTCCTTTGCTTGCTTGAAGAGGTCTCTGACGCGTGAAGCCCCTACTCCTACGAACATTTCGACGAAGTCGGAACCCGACATTGAGAAGAATGGCACATCAGCTTCTCCCGCCACAGCTTTGGCGAGCAAGGTCTTTCCAGTTCCTGGAGGGCCTACGAGCAATGCGCCTTTGGGTATTTTGCCTCCGAGTTCGGTATATTTCTTCGGGTTTTTAAGGAACTCGACTATTTCCTCTACTTCCTGTTTTGCTCCGGCGAGGCCAGCCACATCCTTGAATGTCACTTTGTTGGTTGAGCTTTTCTCGTAGATTTGCGCTCTTGATTTCCCCACATTGAATACTCCGCCGGCTCCTCCTCCCGCGCCTCCGCTCATTCTCCGCATGAGGTATATCCAAACGACAATGAGCAAAAGGAACGGCACTATGTTCCAGAACACCATTCCGAAGTAGTTGTTGCGCTTGTCGTAGTCGAGCTGTCCTGTGAAGTTGCCTTCCTCGCGTTGCTTGGCTATGTACGAATCGAAAGCGTCCATTGAGCCTACCTGCACCGTTAATATCGGGTTGCGCCCTACCTTGGTTGAGTCGTCTCCGAAGACATCGGCTATATTTTCGGGCTTTACCGACACCTCGAGGCTGTTGTCATTGTTGTATGCCACTATTTTGCTGACATATCCTTTTTCGACATACGATTGGAAGGCCGAATATCCTACTTCTTTTTTCACCGAGCCTCCATCGCCTACCACGAGCAGGAAGAACAACGAGAATGCTATAAGGAAGAATATCAGGTTTATGAAATTGTACTTTGGCTTCTTCCCCGGTTGCATGTTTGGTCCGTTATTGTTGTTTATTGGCATAATTCTTAATCTTCGTTTTCGTCAAAACTTATTTTTGAGTCTGCCCATAGCGTTTCGAGGTTGTAGTAGCTGCGCATGTCCGGCACGAAGACGTGTGCCATGACATTGACATAGTCCATGGCCACCCACAGGCAGTTGTCTCCTCCGGCGATGCGCATAGGTTTTTCTCCGAGGTTTTCCCTGACGAGTTCCTCTACGCGGTCATATATTGCTGATACTTGCGTAGGCGTGTTTCCTTCGCAGATAACGAAGAAGTCGCACACTGCTTGTTCTATGCCTCGCATGTCGACAACGGCTATGTTTTTTGCTTTCTTATCTTTGAACGCTTCTTTTACTGTTTGTACCAATTGTTCTGACGTTACTCCCATTTCCTTTGTTTTTCTATTTTCCACACCCTGCAGTGTTGCAGGACGCGGCGCAGCAAGTGTGGTGCTTGCGATTCGGTTAGCGTACAAAGATATAGCAAATAATCTATCCTAAGAAACGTAGCGGCAGTTCTGGCATCTATTTTCATTTTTTTGAACCTTCGCAACACATTCACCGTTGCCGGCAGGATGGGACAGGCGGGCGAAAGGAGTTGCCTCGACCCTTCAACCTTATTGTGCAGGGTAGCCCACGGGATGGTTGAGTAGCGGCATCTGCGTTTCGTTTAGCCTGAGGCTGCGCGCTATGGCTTTGGCATCCATTGATGCGCGTGGCACTGTTGCTAACCCTGTTGCAGAGCAGAAGAGCGAGATGTTCTGTGACACTATGCCTGCATCGATTGCTGCCATGATGCGGGCTTCAGAGGGCGGTGCTTCGTCATACTTTGAAAAGTCGGCCACCAGTACAAGGCAGACTGGGGCAGTGGCGGCGAATTTCTGGCCTGCAGCCACGGCGTGCCGCAGGTCTTCGCTGCATACTTGCACCAAAGCGTGGTTAGCTGCGTCATAGCGGTATGTTCCCTCAGCGGTGACGACGTAAACATCGATTTCCTGGAGGTTCATTGCCGATGGAGCGGTACGTTTGCCCGTGTCGGGGCGGTTCACCCCGTTTGCCGCCCATAACATGTCGGCTAACAGCTGTTCAGGGATGGCAGTGGTTGCGAAAGCACGTGTGGAGTGCCGCCCGGCAAGTGCTTCCATTAGTGTGGCGGGGTGCGTGAGGTCTGGTTCCAGCAGTTTAACTGCGTCCTGTGCGGTCATCGAGGCTGCCATTGCCAGCCCGGTGCAGAGGGTGAGTATTCGTTTCATCGTTTCGTTTTTTAGTGTTACGTTGAAATAGTTCCATGCGTTCACGACAGACGACATGAACATGCAGCGTAAAGGTAGCAAAATTCAGCATGAAAGCATTGTGGAATCATTATTAATTGCATACCTTTGCCGTTGTAAACGGGATTGGGCTATGGTGTAATGGTAACACTTCAGATTCTGGTCCTGGCTTTCCAGGTGCGAGTCCTGGTAGCCCAACGCAATGTAACAGGCGTGCCCAGCCGGGCGCGCCTGTTTTTGTTCAATAGCTGCAATCTGTCTCATACAGGCCTTACGGCGACTGCAACTCTGCTTCTGTGCATAACACTGCTCCACAGATGCGGCAGTGTTTGTCCTCATCTGTGGAGCAGTAGATATTTGGAGCGTGTCAATATGAGGTTTCCTCGCTGTCGACTTCTCCCAATGATAGTTTCTTGTTGTTGATTGCTCTCCAGCAATAAACTATGTAAGCAAGCACAAATGGCACTAAGATGCTGACCCATGCCATAGTTTTCAGTGTGAACTTGCTTGACGAGCTGTTTGCCAGTGTCAATGAGCTTTGCAAATCAACTGATGAGGGATAGTATGCTGTTCCATTGTATCCCACGCACATGAACAATCCCATGACTGCGAGGACTGTTCCTGCTCCTGCGAACCATATTCCTTTCGTGTTGCCTTTCTTGAACACTGTGATGTATATCCCCGCCAAGACGAGAAGTACTCCTACGAGGAAGACGATTGCTACGAGAGGCATCTCAACGAAGTTCCTGAAATACTTGAACGGTTGCATGTAGACTTCTCCCGTTGCGGTGTCAACTGCATAACCGTCCTTTGTCAAGACGAAGACTACGAATGCCACGAACGCCAACACAAATGGCAGTGAAAGGACAGTTACCACTTTGCGGCAGCTTGCCGTGACAGATTCGTTGTCGAGATTGTTTATCAGGTACAAGGCACCCAGTATCTGCACTAACAATGCCACTGCTATGCCGAGGATCCAGTTCCACCCGTTGCCGAGTGCTTCAAGTCCGTGCAGCCCGTTTGCCCATTGGCTGATGACTGGCATTGACATTGCCGTGATGTTGTCTTTAGCGACAATGAACTCCGAGCCGGTGAAGAACGTAGCTACTGCAACACCTACCAGGAAGGGTGCTGCCACTCCATTGAGTATTAGGAAGAACCTGTAAGTTTTTGTTCCGAGCAGGTTTCCTTTTTTCGAGTAGAACTCATAGCTTACTGCCTGCAACACGAAAGTGAACAGTATCAGCATCCACACCCAGTATGCGCCTCCGAAGCTCGTGCTGTAGAAGAGCGGGAAGGATGCGAAGAATGCTCCTCCGAAAGTGACGAGCGTTGTGAATGTGAACTCCCACTTGCGTCCCGTTGAATTGATTAGCAGTTTCCGTTCGCTGTCTGTCAGTTGTGGCATTGCCAATAGTGAGTTGCCGCCTTGCACGAACATCAAGAACACCAAAAGCCCAGCGAGCAGCGAGATGATGAACCACCAGTAGTTCTGCAAGAAAATATATGTGCTATCCATGATTAACCTTGTTTTTAGTTATCTGACTATTTCATTCGGGCAGTTTGTCTGGTCCCTTCTTTATCTCACGAAGCATTATGCCTATTTCTGCGATGAGCAGCACGGTGAACATGACTGCGAAGATTACGAAAGTGGTTTTCACTGACGAAGATTGCAGTCCCGATATTGCTGCATTGACTGGCAGGAGGTCTTGGATTGTCCATGGCTGCCTGCCCACTTCTGCTACTAGCCACCCGACTTGCGTTGCTATGTATCCGAGCGGGATTGTAACCAGTGCCAAGATATGCAACCAGCGGTAGCAAGCTAAGTCCTTGCGGAAAGCGAGGAAAGTCACGATTGCGAAGAAGAGGATGAAGTAACCTCCGAGGATTACCATTATCCTGAATGAATAGAAGTTGATTGGGACAGAGGGCACTGTGTCTGCCGGGTCTGCAATGTACCCGTACCCGAAGTGTTCCATGTTAGCCTCTAATACCGCCCGTGCTGAATCGGCTGTTTCTATGTCGCCGGCCGCACGGCTTTGCCGGTAGGTCTCGAGCGCTAATATCGCCAATTGGCCGCGTGCTATCCTTTCTTCTGTCGAGAGGGCTACCTTTCCGTCTGGGGTTACATATCCTCCTTTGATCAAGTCAGATATTCCTGGCACATATCCGTCGAAGCTGCGGGTTGTAAGGAAGGAGAGCATCTTCGGGAATTCAAACTTGAAGAGGAACGGGTCTTGCCCGTCGTTCCAGTGTTCCTTTTTGCCGTTCAATACACCAAATCCTACAAGTCCTACTCCTTCACCGCCTTCATAGAGCCCTTCCATTGCGGCGAGTTTCATCGGTTGCGTCTTTCCCACGTTGTAAGCCGAGGTGTCACCCGTTACTGCAAGCAACAGCGAGGCTACTATACCCACTATTGCTGCCACCTTGATGCTGTCAATGGCAAAGGCCTTGTGGCGTTTCTTGAGCAAGAACCAGCTCGAGACTCCCACAACGAAGATTGCGCCAAGCGCCCATCCGCTCAACACTGTGTGGAAGAACTTGATTACCGCTGTTTCAGAGAATGCCACTGCAAAGAAGTCAACCATTTCGTTGCGCATGGTGTCGGGGTTGAATGCCATGCCCACCGGGTTTTGCATCCATGAGTTGGCAACAAGAATCCACCACGCCGAGATTGTTGCTCCCAAGCCGGTCAACCATGTCGAAGTCAAGTGAAAGCCTTTGCTGACCTTGTTCCATCCGAAAAACATCACGGCAATGAACGTTGCTTCCATGAAGAAAGCCAAGATGCCTTCGATGGCGAGAGGCGCTCCGAAGATGTCGCCCACAAACCACGAGTAATTGCTCCAGTTCGTTCCGAACTGGAACTCGAGGATCAAGCCTGTTGCCACGCCTACGGCGAAATTGATTCCGAACAATTTCATCCAAAAGCGCGCTGTGTGTTTCCATTTCTCATCTCCTGTCCGGTAATAGATGGTTTCCATCAATCCCATAACTACCGCCAGACCGAGGGTCAACGGCACAAAAAGCCAATGATAGGCAGCGGTCAAGGCGAACTGCGCCCTCGACCACAAAATCAATGATGAATCAATCGTTTCTAACATAAGTCTGATATTTTGTTTTTGACATAAATAAAATAAATTGCTATCGCATCAAATATTCATTGCAGGTTTGGTGCCTTCTCACATATTGGAAGTTCACATTCCGCGTTCGATGAGCTCGTTAGCGACATAATCAACCTTTGTGTCTTCGCTTGCCACCGATGACAAGAAATCGGGGAAGAAGAACAGCTTCAGGACGAAGAACATGAAAAAGAGCTTCAAGAGTATTATCGCCCACAACGTCTTACCCAACGTCATGGCTTTAAATCCGTCGCGGTAGAAACGAAAAACCCGCACAAACACATTACCTTGCATATAGTGTCGCGTATCTCATATTGTTCAGTTAAAATCAGGCAGCTCGCTTTACATCCGCTTGCTGCCTGAATATCTGCTAAACCGTCAACACGGTTCTGCCATCATCACAATGCCACTTTGACATTCTTCGTGGCTCCGTCGCATTTGATGCTTACGATGTATATCCCGCTCGTGAAGTCCTTTTTCGACACCGTTGCCTTGCCGCCTGCTGCCAACAGCACTCCTGATGTTGAATATACTGCTACTTGCGCAGCGTCGGCACCTTCAACTACAATCTTTCCATCGAGGCCGTAGACTTTGACTTCCGACAATGGATCTGCAGTGACTTTGTCGACTGCTGACAATTCTCCATCAACCAACCATTTGAATGTCGGGTAACCGTCATTGAAGTTAGGGTCATACACCCATTGGTCAGTTCCGCCTGCTGCATTGAGCACATCGGCAAAGTCCTGCGACTTTATTTCGGCTGTTGTCATGTCAAGTACAGTTGCTTCGTCTACCGTTGGCGCCATTGAAGTTGATTGTATCAAATCCAAGCCTGAACACACCTGCGAGTCATTGTAAATGTTGTCTATTGTAATTGGGCCAGGCATATTTGCGGCAACAACCACGAGGGAAGCCGCAGCGCCTTCAGATGATATTTGACCTGCGTTATAACCTGTGGACAGAGTGCACTGGCCCGTCCTTCCAAGGATTGCTGTCACTAACCCCCCTGCTTGTTCGCTGCTGGCGTATATTGTGCCACGGTTATAGCAATTCGTCACTGAACCAATCTCCATCGCGTAAGCAATCCCACCGGCTCCTTGTACGGCAGCTACGTAGCCATAGTTCGCGGATTCGTCAATATAGGAACTGTTCGATCCTGCTATTCCACCAGAACCCATTCCGTTGCTGCTTCCTTCTTGTGATGATATGCTGCCATAGTTGACGCAGCGTTTTATTGTTCCGGTCCAAGAGCCGTCTTCGCCTCGGCTGTTAGCTCCAGCTATTCCTCCCGGGTAGAAGTACAATGACGACACAGTAGCGTAGTTCACGCAATTTTCAATCAGTCCCCGGTTATCACCCACTATGCCTCCGGCGAATGTAGTCGTCGAGTTTGACGTAATGGTACCGCTTGCAATCGTCACGTTGCGTATCTCTGCAAAGAGGCCTGTCTGGCCGAACAGACCGTAGTAGCCTTCAATGTTGCTTATGCTCTAGCCATTGCCGTCGAAGACACCCA
>CAZWPW010000007.1:0-5634 GCA_964635525.1 uncultured Bacteroidaceae bacterium | reverse complement strand
CCCATGAACCTGTAGCTGTCCATATAGCTTTGGCCTGAGACTGTCACCCATCCCCCAATGCCTTGCCATTGGTAGCCTGATAGGTCTATGTCGTTCTCGAGGCGGAAATAAACCCCTTCAAAAGCATTGTAAATGCTATACATCCTGTTTCCCGAGAGATCGCCTACGACATCCTGGCCGAACACAGCCTCGTCGCCGTAAGTGTCAGCTGCCAATTTTGCGAGCTGTTGCGGGGTTTCAATCAAGTAGGGGTCGCTCTCTGTGCCCGTGCCCCCGGCGTATGATGATGCGGCTTGGTCTAACCATGACGTCTGTGAGAACGCCATTACTGCGAACAAAGCCAATGCCGCTGCTAAAAAATGCTTTTTCATTTTAGTTCTTCCTTATATATTATTTTACTAATACTTTCTGTGCTTGGCCGTCAACAGTCACTACATAGAGTCCGCTGTCGAAATGCTTGCCTGCAAGCGTGCCGGCATTGCCGTCGAAGAGCATTGCACCTGAAACCGACCATACCTTCACTTGCGGGTTTCCTTCACCCTCGAAGAGTATGCTGTTGTTGGCTCCATATACTTTGCCGCTGGTGGCATCAAACCCTGTTATGCCGCTATCTGGTTCTGGGTCTTCTGGATCCGGTTCTGGTTCTGGATCTGGATCTGGATCTGGATCTGATTCATCAATTATTGGATAAACTTGGAATGTCAGCACGGGGAATCCGTTGTTTATGTTATCTTGATCCGCCGACCACACATTGTCGTTTTCCCTTGAGTTAAGCATCGCCAAGAATGTTTCTGTTTGCATCGTTGTAGATGTGATTTCCGCGCATGAGGAACCTATGTTAACATTGGCAGAGGTAGTGCCAATGTAGCTAATACCGCTATACTGATTAGTATTATAATCGGTGTTTATGTAAACCCTGTCCATTGTAACATAGCCGCTGGTGTACTGCAGATACCCAACAATGGCGCCGACTGAAGCCCAGTTGTTATAGTCTGAAGATGTAGTTTCCACCGATGCGGCATTGTAGCAATTCTCCACCGTCAAGCTTACGTTAGGAACTAAGCCTGCGATGCCTCCGGCATGCTGGTAGCCAACAGTGACATCACCCCTGTTGTAGCAGTCATACACGTAACTTTGCCGAGAGATATAGGCAGCTATCCCGGCGGCTACCGAACTGTAGGCCATGACGTCACCAAAATTGGCGCACCGCTGCACAGTGCCTTGCAAATCACCGACAATACCGCCGGCATTGTAGCCGTTCGAGCCTGTGGCGGAAACATCGCCATAGTTCACACAGTTCATTATTGCCCCATAGCCAGTACCGCTGAGGAGTGTGGGCCACAAAGCCCCTGCTATTCCTCCAACATAACCCATTGTAGAAGATACTGTAGCGTAGTTCGTGCAATTGTATATCAGGCCTTCACACATGGCCGCAAAGGCACCTGCCACGTACCTGCCGAAAACGCTGCCGCTGGCAATCGTCAAGTTGCGTATTTCGCCGTAACCGCCAAGTTGCGAAACAAAACCCGCGACAAAATCCGCATCTGAGGTCAAGCCTGAACTGTAAGTGGACTTGTAAACATTCATGTTGGAAATGGAATGCCCGTTGCCGTCGATGATGCCCCAGAATGTAGTCTCATCGAATGACGACGAGCCGCCAATGGGTTCCCAATAGACTCCTGAAAGGTCAATGTCATTCTCAAGGCGGAAATAAACTTCATCGAAGTCATTGCCCTCATCACAGTCTTTCGCGATTTTCGCGAGCTGCGCCGCGGTTTCAATCAAGTATGGGTCGCTACTGGTGCCCGACCCTCCTGCAAACTCGTCTGCTGCATAGCTAGTCCACGTTGTCTGGGCTGACAATGCGCAAAGTACAAACATTGTTGATAGTAACGTAAAAATTCTTTTCATAATCATTTTTTATAAAAAACACATTAATGAAATATTGTCGCACATTTTTGGCAAATATATTGTTTTTTCGTTTTTTGTCAACACATCGGCGGATGTTTTTATCCGTTAGGCGTTATATCTATGTTCCAGATGCAATTATAATACACCTCTGGCAGAAGTAAAAGTAAACCCGCCAGCTTTTGCCAAACTGTTCTCCGGCGATGGTATTCTATTCATTTTAACAAGGTTTATTAATTTTGATTTAGCGGGGAGAATGTTATTGCCTGCCCTCCGCCCGGTGCCATTTTAATGTGCAAAGTGTCAGTTGGAGTGACAGTCGCACGCACTATCTTGTATGACGTAGGATTGTCCCTCCAATGGGCATCATCGGCATCGGCATATATCACCGCCTCGTATGTTTGCCCTTCGTCAAGGAAGTCCAGAGGCACGGCCAGCGTCCTTGCCTCGTCGTTGGTCGACGCCCCAAGGAAATAGCGTTCGCCTGCCCTGCGCGCAACGACGATGTAGTCGCCAGGCTCGCCTTGCAAGGCTTTTGACCAGTCGCAATCAGCATCATAGTCGCGGAAGAACTGGAAGGCCTCGTGGCCGGCATAGTTCTCGATCATGTCGGATGCCATTTGCAACGGGGAATAGAGGATGACCCAATTCGCTATTTGCTTTGCGAGGGTTGTGTTGACGCGGCTGTTGCCTTGGTCGAGGTCATTCCATTTGCGGCGGCGCGGGTCGTTTCGGGTGTTGTCGAACAAGATGTCGAACGTCCCCGGAGTGTAGTCCATAGGCCCGGCAAGCAAGCGCGTGAAGGGCAGCACTAATTCGTGGACGGGCGAGTTCCCTTCGCTCCATGCGTTCCACTCCATGCCTCTTGCCCCTTCGCGAGTCATCATGTTGGGATAGGTCCTCCTCTCCCCTGTGTCTTTGATTGGCTCATGCGCGTCCAACGACACGTGGTGGCGCGCCGCAGTCTCTATTACTCGGCGGTAGTGCCTTACGGCATATTGCCCATGGTGATGCAGACCGCCGGGCAGCCCGCCAGCATATCCGGTTTTGACGTAACTTATGCCATGTTGCTGGCACCAAGCGTATGCCTTGTCTAATTGCCGTTCGTAGTTCGGGATGTTGCCTCCTGTTTCATGATGCCCGATTATTTGCACCCCTTTCTGTTTTGCATATCTTACTACCTCCTCGACATCGAAATCATTATATGCCTTGGTGAAGTCGAAGGCCTGTCGCCCTCCCCAGCTTTCCCAGCCTTCGTTCCATCCTTCGAAGACGACTCCCTCGATGTTGTTTGCGGCGGCAAAGTCTATGTAACGCTTGGCGTTGGCCGTTGTTGCCCCGTGCCGTTCTCCAGTGTACCAAGTTTCCACCCCGAGATGCATCCCCCACCATATCCCTACATATTTCATCGGGCGAATCCAATCGGTGTCATCTATAACGCTCGGCTCATTGAGGTTGAGTATCAGTGACGAGTTGATGAGGCCAACTGCCTGGCTCGCCACCTGCACCGTCCTCCATGGCGTAGTGAAGCTGCCGCCTTCAAAGCGCGCCTTTATCCCGTCCGGCCAAGGAGCCAACTCGGCCTTGAAGCCATTGGCGCTGTCGCCGAGCAGCGTCATTTCGGGGTAGTCGATTAATGCTGCCTCATGTATGCTGGCATATATCCCTCCATTCGTTTTGAATGTCATGGGGGTGTTTGCCGTTTCGACTTGCGAGAGCGGCAGTTCGCGGTAATCGAGTTCGTAGGTATCGAAGCTCGCGGGTATTGACCATGACAATGCGTCATCGGCTATCTTGAACTCGGTCAGTTCATCGGTAATAAAGAGCGAATCTGTTCCAGACACCATATATGAATACCTGAATCCCATGCCGTCATTAAAGAGCTTGAACGTCAAGTGCAATGTAACATCATCATCGTTCGTGAGCTTGACCGACATGGAGTTGTGCAAATCAACGTGCGTCTTGTTCTCTCCCCAAGGCTGGTGCCACACAGTGTCAACGGAGGAGCGCGTGACCTCAACTATTTCATAGCCTGACGACAAATTGACTCCCAATGCGGCATGCCCCAAACGCGATGGAGCTATGAAAGTCGCGCCATCGACTGTCAGGTGGTAGTAGATGCTGCCCTCACCGTCGACGTTCAACGAGAGGCGCAACCTGCCGTCGGGCGACTGCACTTCGGGCGAGGAACACGAGAAAAGCGCTGTTGCAGCGAGCAAAATCACAAGGACAAAGTTCTTCATCATATCTGTTTGTTTGTTATTACCATTATTCCATTGCATCAAGCCATGCTGTCAACGCTTCAGCAGGCCTATCTTGAGGTTCAGTTTGAAATAGAGCATGCCGTTCTCGCGCTCGACGTAGCCGTACTTGTCTTTCTTCGTCGAACTCCTTTCAAGCCTAGTGTTTGCGAAAAGGAAGTCGGCAAAGACCTCGTTTTTGCCTTGGTGGTAAGCATGGATATTGCCCTCGGCATCTACCAAGAACATGCCTTTGACGGCTGAGCCGATGCCCTTGTAGGCTTTCGTTGGCCGCAAGCCGGCGACTATGGCAAGGAGGAATTCCTTGACCTTGTGGCGGTAGTAGCCATGCTCTTCGATTAATTCGCTTTTTATTTTGTGGGGATTGGAGGATTCGAGCATCCTTGTCAGCTCGTCAATCCGCACGATGTTCTCCATAACCATGAGCTTGACCATCTCGCCCACGAAGCGGGGGAAACGAAGGTCTATCATGGCGAGGTTGAAACGGAAAATCTTGTCGGCAATATCGTCATACTTCAGCGTGCAGCCCATGCCGGCCAGCATCCTTATGCGTCCCAAGACATCATCGTCGTTGCCGAAAGCGTTAACCTTGGCCACGGCTGGAGTGGAGAGTTTGCCACCCTCTAATGCATATTTTATGTTCGTCAACCTGCCGCCGTCAAGCAATGGAGGCATCTTCCCCAAACGGGAACGGACTATCATGCCCGCCGGGGGAACGGACTTGTCATGGAATGACACCGACAAATCGGTTCTGTCGTTGGTCTTGGCTTCAAGGTCGTAGAGGAAAATATCGTCAAGGAATTGCTCGATGCCGTCGGGGGATTCCAATTCATCGGACTGCGCCTCGTTAATCGCCGCCAGAATCCTTTCGGCTGCCGAGGCGAAAGACGAGCGGGGCATCATCTTGTCTATTCCCTTCCCTGATATGCGGACAGAATCGCCATCAACGATATAATTCCGCGCCCCGTCATGCTCTTGGCGGAGAATGCGAGCAACGGGGATGCGCCGCAGGTCATTGCACGACGGCAAACCGGCCGTACCTTCATGTGCGAAGCCGTCTGACAACAGCTTCAATAATGTGTAGAGTTCGCTCCACTCGCGTTTGGTTGCACTGAATGACATTGTCTTAACCAGCAGAAAATTAACGGCTCTTTGCCTGATGGCAAGCCTTACCAACATCAAAGCTACACGAAACTGGCGAAAAAAGCAAACACCGGGAAGGCGGCTGGATAGTAAAAGTTGAAACGCATCTCCTGCCATTGAAACACCAGACACAAAATGACAGGAAAAACACCTATAAAACCAGCAGTATGTAAAGCAAAACGCAAGGAATGCTTGACGGAAAACCTAACAAAAGTTAAAAGTAGCCAGTTTGCGGAAACATACAACCCAAAGGGCGGAAACATACAACCCAAGGGCGGAAAACATACAACCCAAGCCGCCCTTGGGTTGTATGTCTTTTTGT
>CAZWPW010000006.1:22205-24649 GCA_964635525.1 uncultured Bacteroidaceae bacterium | reverse complement strand
CCCAGTGGGACGAAGAAGTCTTCCGGAAAGTACTGGAGCAGGTGGAGAATTATAAAAAGAACTATTAGTAATACTATTTCAAAAATATAATAAACTAATTGACGGCGCAGGCAGCGGAGCACCATGCAATGCGGCGGGCGGCATCAGCCATTAAGCCCGCCGCATTGCTGCTTCATTACAACTAAAATGCTGGTTTCCGCCAAAATAAGGAAACGTATCACAAAAAATCATTATTATTGCATTTGGATAGAGGCAACTCTCTCCAAAGACATGTTGAAAATAAGAGGCGTTATGTCTTCTTCTTGTATGCGAAAAGCGTAGGAAACTTAAAGCATATAGACAAGAGAAGGTGTAATGGTCTCCACGCATATAGCGTGGGGCTGTTAACCCACATCTGTCTATAAAGGTATTCCTACCACCTTCGCATTAAGACGTGGTACATACAGCTCCACGCTTCGGTGTATTTAATAACAAGCCTTTGTGGCAGCTGGAAGGCAAGAATAAAATCTAATGATTATGAAGAAGATTCTATTGGCAGTTATCGCGTTGTCCATGGCTTCGGTTTTCATGTATGGCCAGCAAGATGTAACCAAGTTCCTGGGCATCCCTGTGGATGGCTTTAAACATGAAATGATTCAAAAGCTAAAAGAAAAAGGATTTGTAAACTCTGATGTCGGAGATTTAGAGGGCGAATTCAACGGGAGTGAAGTATATGTATATGTAGTAACGAATAACAATAAAGTATACCGAATTTGTTTGTTTGACAAAATATACAGAGGCGAAACCGATATTAGAATCAGGTTCAATACATTATGTCGACAGTTTGAGAATAATGACAATTATTTTAGGTTTCCTTTCTTGGGCACTCAAACAATAGCTGATGAAGAAGACATATCTTTTGAAATGACTGTAAATGACAAGAGATACGAGGCGATATTCTACCAAATTAATGGAGAAGGAAGCATGTTTGACAAGCCTGTATGGTTTATTATTGATGGATCTTATAGGAAATACAGAATTTTAATGTATTATGACAATGAACTCAACAAGGCAAAAGGAGAAGATTTATAGCAATAACCCTAAACTGACGTGAATATCAAGCTCCAAAGCAATAGCGAGTTGCCCGTCATAGACAAAACAGGTCAATGGAGAGTTTATTTTCAAAGAAACAATGCGTTTCAGGTGTTTCACACACATTCCTTGTAATAAAGATTGAAGCAGCGGAAACCGCTATTAACGGAAGCACCGGCACCTCACCGCTACCACCATCTATTGCTACATGGGCAGCGGCGCGACAAGCGCACCCCTCCGCCTTGTTTTTCTTGCATATAATTGCCAAATTTGCGGGGAGCGGAGCCCCCTTTCACCGGGGCGGACCTTAACTTTTACTCAATTAAAAACAAACACTACTCATGTACGGGAAAATGAAAGAACACCTGTCCCGCGAACTCGAGGGAATCAGGGAGGCTGGGCTCTACAAGGAGGAACGGCTTATCGAGAGCCAGCAGCAAGCATCGATTACAGTCAAGGGACGGCAGGTGCTGAACTTCTGCGCCAACAACTATCTGGGTTTGTCGAACAATGCGCGGCTCATGGAGGCTGCCAAGGCAATGATTGACCGGCGGGGCTACGGCATGTCGTCGGTGAGGTTCATTTGCGGCACGCAGGATATCCACAAGCAGCTTGAGGCGGCAATATCCGAGTACTTCAAGACCGACGACACCATCCTCTACGCGGCGTGCTTCGATGCCAACGGCGGGGTGTTCGAGCCTTTGCTTGGCGAGGAGGATGCCATCATATCCGATTCGCTTAACCATGCCTCTATCATCGACGGGGTACGGCTATGCAAGGCAAAGCGTTACCGTTACGCCAATGCCGACATGGGTGAATTGGAGGAGTGCCTCAAACAGGCGCAGGCGCAACGTTTCAGGCTGATAGTAACCGACGGTGTCTTCTCAATGGACGGCAACGTTGCTCCCATGGACAAGATTTGCGACTTGGCAGAGAAGTATGACGCGCTCGTCATGGTAGACGAATGCCATTCGGCGGGCGTGGTAGGCGCGACGGGGCGCGGGGTCAATGAGCTGTTCGGTACCTACGGACGCATCGACATCATCACCGGTACCTTGGGCAAGGCCTTTGGCGGGGCTATAGGAGGCTTCACTACCGGCCGGCGCGAGATAATAGAGTTGCTTCGCCAGCGTTCTCGCCCCTACCTGTTCTCGAACTCCATCCCTCCTGCTGTCGTTGGGGCGAGCCTCGAAGTGTTCAAGATGCTTGGCGAGAGCGATGCGCTGCATGACAAACTCGTCTCTAACGTTATCTATTTCAGGGATAAGATGCTTGCGGCGGGCTTCGACATCAAGCCCACGCAGAGTGCAATTTGCGCTGTGATGCTCTACGATGCTAAATTGTCGCAGGACTATGCCGCGCAGCTTCTCGAC